>NZ_JAUBVF010000070.1:0-32347 GCF_036705685.1 Microcoleus sp. AT3-A2 | reverse complement strand
TGATTTTAAACCATCCTAATCTTCCTTCAGTCTTGTCTTATGGTACTTTGGCTGCTTAAAAACTGTCCGGAGTATTGAAGTATACATTAAGTAAGAAACATGAATATGCCTCTAGGGTATGAGACTCCTAAAAGCATTTGTGCATCTACCTAAATAAGGAAGCAGTTGATTTAACAAGATTTAAACTAAAACCCCTGTTAGTTTTGCCAGGGTAGTGCTTTTTTGTAAATGACAGAGAAAAATAGTAAAATAGAGCGACGATCGTGAGAGAGGAATGATGGAATGAAATTGGATTTAAGTTGCCCAACGTGTGGCTCTGATGACATTATGAAAAATGGGACAACGCGCAGAGGCAAGCAAAACCATAAATGTCGAGACTGTGGAAGACAGTTTGTGGAGAATCCACAGTGGAAACCAAAAGACAAAGACACCATCGCATTGGTAAAATTATTATTACTGGAAAAAATCCCATTAGCCGGAATAGTAAGAGCAGTAGGTGTGTCAGCAAGCTGGCTCCTTGCATTATGTCAACAAATATTATCAACAGGTAGAGCCGCAAGCAGAAGTAGTGCCAAAAGAAAAAGGGAAGCTGACGGTTCAAATCGACGAGTTGTGGTCATTTGTGGACAATAAAGGGAACAAGCAATGGGTCTGGATCGCAATAGATGCTCGAACCAGAGAAATCATCGGATGTGAGATTGGAGACCGTTCGCGGACATCAGCTTTCGCAACTCTGGGATTCATTACCAGGGGTATATAAGCAGTGCGCCAAGGTGTATACAGACATATGGGAGGCGTATGAAAAGGTAGTGCCAAGCAAAAGACATTTTGCGGTAGGAAAGGAGACGGGATTAACGAGTTATATTGAAAGACTCAACAATACGTTAAGACAGAGAATATCAAGGTTAGTAAGAAAGACATTATCATTCTCAAAGAAGCTAGAGAATCATATCGGGGCAATTTGGAACTTCATCCACGAATACAACCAACAAATCAGAAAAAAAATGGGGATTGGATAATAAGAGAGATTGTTTTCCTCTGTCATTTACAAAAAAGCACTACCTTGCCAGTTCCGATGGTAAGGAAAATGAGTTAGTCGCTCGATGGTTTAGAGGTGCTGTGGGTTGTGGTAGTTGCCAAGAAAATGTAGCCCGTTAAAGGATAATTGAGAACCTATGGAAAAAGTGCGATCGCCAGTAGAGTTTGATGCTCTTAAGTTGGAAAAAAACATCTAAATCTAATGACGATCGCTCACCTCAACCATTGCCTTTACAAGACCTCCGATTTCCGTGGCTACCTTAATGAAACCTGTCTCAATCATAGACAGAAGGATTCTTAAGGCAGTGGACAGTACGCCCAAACCATATCTGGAGCATCACATACTTGAGTTTCGGTGACTTGACTAGGCCGTGTTGAGTAGGCAATAGCCTGCATATGTTTCATGCGAGCTTGAAAAGTCTTCTCAAATGTATGCTGTTGAGCAAACTGCAGCGATTTGAACGACATCGATTTAATTTCTTCCCGGTTGTGGCTGAGTTCTGCAATTTTCTTCGCCATCTGTTTAGGCTGATTCATTGGCACAAGCCATCCTGTCTCCGACATTTCTGCAATTCCCTGAAATGCTTCGTTATCATACCCTACAATCGGCACGCCACCAGCCATAGTTTCTATGTAAGTACAAGAAGGATCGCCCTGCCGGTGACAGCAAACAAACAAATCAATATTGTTTTTCACAAAGGGGAAAAAATTTGTTTGAAAGTCAGGCACTCCGAGCATTTTCACACAATCATTAAGTTGATTTGCAGCTATTTGCTGGTGCATCATCTCTTCTAATTCACCAATACCACTGATGAACATTTCAAATTTCACCTTCAGTTGTTTGAGTTCTTTAGCTACCTCAAGTAAATGATCGGCCCCTTTCATCTTAATTAGGCGACCTGAGAATACTAGCCGCAGAGGCATATCTTGAGAGCGGTTTTCAGTGCGCCGTTCAATGTCAGCTTCTGTTGCTAACATATCTTCTCTAATCCGCGTGTCCAAGAACAACTGTGCGTTGCGATTGAGATGCTTGTATTCTTGGTAGGTAGGGGTGCCGTTACACTGCAATCCCTCTGCCATTGCGATCGCCTTGCGCTGCTTATATTCTTGAGTGTAAGTCCAGATTATTCTCCGCAACCGGATCAAGGGATTACTCGTACTCACATTCACGATCTGTTTGCGAGTTTTCAGACTGTATTCGGAAACGTAAATACACGGTACTCCCGCTATTTTACACACTTGACTGATATGGTTCTGTCTGTATTCCGGGACAGCCAATACCAGCGCACTCTGATGCTGATGTAGTAAAGCTGGGGTGATTTGGTCAAAAGAAATTATTTCTAGTTTGAATGGCAATTCATCAAGTTTGAATTTTTTTGAATCTATCTGGTCGCTGTCTTCTTTGGTTTCTTCCATCATCACAGTAATGGAACCCGACCAATACTTGGCTAACTCACCAACTGCTTCAATCAATTTGCGGGTGAGTAAAACTTCACCGTTTGGCAAAAACTTAGCTTTGAGTGGCTGTAAAATTGTCAGATTGTTGTTAGTAAGCATAGGTTAGGTACTTCCTGATTTTGAATTTTTACTGGTGATGGGTAGTGAATATTTAGTTTACTTGGCAAGGGCTGTTGATCGATCGATATAACAGACATCTACCGAATTTAAATTTTGCAGCCTGATACGAGCAGAATTTCAGGCTCTGTGTCGGAGATATCTAATACTTAAGATAGATTCAGCAACTGGATTAGACCTTTATGATTGAATCTTAGGTCTGTTTGATATGTAGCAATCATCTGCGATCTACGTAGAAGTGTCAATAGCCTTTTCCGAGCTTTACTAAATCTTTATAAATTATCGTCAATTATAAAGACGAGGCAAATTTTAGGGTGAATTTGGTTAAAATAACGGCTGTTTTAAGTATTTTTACCTAACTACAATTATGCAACTGTTTGTAGGTAGCAAGAATGAGCGCGAGTTCCGAATACGGCGAAACCAATGCTTTAAACCATAGAGTTATAACAAAGTTATTGAAAGCTTACATAAATACATACTTTGTAACATACAAATTATATTTCTTTACAATTAGCAAGGCAAAGGAGAAGGAATAAAAAAAAGAAATTTTACCCCTTCTCTCTTGGCTAATGCGAAGCCTTGATGCTGAACTTTTCTTTAATAAACCGGATATAAAGGTGCTTGAAAGCCGACTTCACCACGCGGGGCATACCAAAGTCGATCGGCATCATGGTTTCGGGCAACTTCCAATCCAACACCTTGAGAGTTTCTGGCTGCAAAAGCGGAAAATCAATCGCCTCCAAATTCGAGCAAAGCCCCAATCTCATCGCCGCAGCTACAGTGGGAACCGCCGCCGGATCAGCATTAATGATTTCAACTAAAGTTCTGTCCAAAGCAAAGACATCATCAGAGGCGGCCAAAATCCCCAAAAACTTAGGTTCGCCGCCGCTTGGCCCGTTACCTTCGTGACCGATAATGCCATCCAAAATCGTCAGATTTGGGTTAATTGCCCGGGCAGTTTCTACAAGCATTTCACCGAATCTGGCGCTATCTTTGCCAGCTTCCATGTGCCACCAAGCCTTCATTTTGCCGGGGACACAGCCGAACAAATTTTTTACCCCCATTGTCACCGTTAATTGAACGTGAGATTTGAGTTTGGGCAAATTAATCACTACATCCGCTTCCATTGCTTCTTTGCAAATTCGCAGATGATTGAAATCTTCGCTGACAGTTTCGTAGCGTTTTCCTTGAAACTCAACAACTGGCAAATTCAGTTCTTCCAACAGCGGCAAATAACCGTTGGCTTTGGCTACACCCATCGCGCTGCCAAAAGCCGGACTATCACCTAAAAAGGGTTTTCCTCCCGCTTCCATGACCATTTTAGCGACGCAGTAAACCAATTCTGGGCGGGTGACGCATTCTTTTGTAGGGCGAGAACCTGTGAGGAGATTGGGTTTGAGTAAAACCCGATCGCCCGCTTTGACAAAAGCCGAGATTCCGCCCAAGGGTGCCAGCAAACTTTCTAAAGATGCTTGCAAGATTTGGCGATCGTATGAATTGGCGCGAATTAAACTAACAGCAGACATAATTATGAATTAATTGGTAATTGGTTATCGATCGGGAATAATCTCAATATAACGCACGCGCGAAACACCCTAAGCAGGGTGTTTCGCGCGTGCGTTACCAAGAATAATCTCAATACAAATGAGTCCTAAGTATCCATCGGCAATCTACCAGCAGCAGCCCGCTGCATGGTACTAACTCGCAGCGAGTTAGAGAATACTCCTTGACCTTGCAGTTCAGGGATAGCAGGTTTAACTTCTACTTTCACCAACCGGGCAGTACAGATAAAAACCGTTTGATCGGCTAAATGGAAAGTCAACCAAGGTTGACTTAACAAAGTCAGCACTTCGTCTTGGAATTCTTGTGCCGGCATCGGAATAGTAAACGTTTCTGCGTGACCTTCCACATAATGAAATGTCACTTGAGTTGTGTTCTCTTTATCTTGAGTTAATTTTGCAAAAGAACCTGCGCGCATAAATCTTGCTCCAAAACTTTAGACTATAAAAAAAATTCAGAATTAAATGAAAAAGATTGAATTCTGAATTCTTTAACTTTAACCTGTGACAGCATTTAGGGAGAACTCGGAAGGCAGAATGCAGAATTCAATCAATTTCAGCCTTCTAGTTTCTAGCTGATACCTCTGAGATCCTAAACGTTAGCAGAAGATCCCGGCATCGCACTCATTTTCTCTAAATCTAGAACTTTTGCCAAGTCTTCTGCACTCATTAAACCCCGTTCTAGCACAATTTGTCGCAAAGATTTGCCCGTTTCTAAGGATTCTTTGGCGACGGCGGCGGCGTTGAGATAGCCAATGTGAGTGTTGAGGGCGGTAACGAGGGCGAGACTACCTTCAGCATAAGCGAGACATCGATCGCCCTTAGCTTCTATTTTTTCGAGGCATTGTGTAGTCAGCGCGCTGATGGTATTGCCTAAAATTTCGATGCTGTGAATGAGATTGTAGGCAATCAGGGGCATCATCACGTTCAATTCTAATTGTCCCGCTTGGGCTGCCAGGGCGATCGCGCTATCGTAACCCATAACTTGAAAACACACCATCGATGTCATTTCTGCCATCACAGGATTGTATTTTCCCGGCATAATAGACGAACCTGGTTGCACAGGAGGCAGTTGAATTTCTTTCAAACCCGTTTTCGGCCCGGAGTCCATCAAACGCAAGTCATGGGAGATTTTAACGCAATCTTGAGCGAGATTTCGCAGTGCACCAGACACATTTACAAACGGTGCCATACTCTGCATAGCAGCCATTAAATGCTTTGCTGGTTTCAGGGGGTGGTCAATTAATTCGGAGAGAATTTCCGCAACTTTTTGACAATATTCAGGGTGAGTATTTAACCCTGTTCCGGCCGCACTTCCCCCCAATCCCAGGGAGGTCAAATCATCGGATGCCCTGTCAATTCTCAAGGTATGTTCTCGGAGAATTTGCGCCCAAGCGCCGAAGGTATCGCCGAGTCGAACCGGTACGGCATCTTGCATATGAGTGCGGCCGGATTTAACAATATCTTTGAATTCTTCGGCTTTGTTTTCTAGGGCGACTACGGCATCCGATAATGCTGGAAAAAGAGTTTTTTCTAACGCCAACAATCCGCCGATCCGAATCGCCGTCGGAATCACATCATTTGTCGATTGACCGTAGTTTACATGATCGTTAGGACTGATGCGCTTGTAATTGCCTTTTTCCTCGCCCATAATTTCCAAAGCGCGATTTGAAAGAACTTCATTAACATTCATGTGGTGAGAAGTTCCGGCGCCGGCTTGGTAGACATCAACTACAAATTGATCGCGCAATTTTCCCGCTAGAATTTCATCTGCTGCTTGGACAATTGCTTGACTGATGTCTTGGGCAATGCAGCCGAGTTCGCCATTGGCGCTCGCTGTTGCTTTTTTAATTAAAACACAAGCATCAACGTATGTTGATAAAGGCTTAATACCGCTAATCGGGAAATTTTCAACGGCGCGCAGAGTTTGGATGCCGTAGTAGACATTAGATGGGATTTGTTTGTCTCCCATCGAGTCGCTTTCGGTGCGGTAGCTGATGGTTGGGTGTTCGCTCATATCGCCTTGTTTGTGATGATTGGGAATTGAGAATTTTTTTAAGAATGCTGACTGCGACTCCTTTTTTACCGCACCGGCGGGTTCAGTAAAACACAAGTCACGATTGTAAATAATTATCTCACACTCCGAGTTAAATCTCAAAACTCAAATTTTAAATTAAAATTATTTACCTAAGATTGTGCAATAATAGTAGTGTAATTCCGAGTTTTTTAGCTTGCATTCTTCTGTACTTTATTAGATAAAATTTTCGTGTTTAACAATAAATATTAAACCATACTTGGGGATTTTGTTACAAAAATTCAAGTTAAAATTTTCCGAAAGTTGTTATATTTGGTAGCACAAACAATTTTGCAGCAGGCGAATTGCCAAAAATTATGCCGCGTTACCAAACCATAGATGATGTTCCTACTCTCCAAGAGGCACTCGAAGGAATAATTGTTGAAGATTTAAAAAAGCTCAATGCACTGTTGTCGGGCGATCGCAAATTAACCCGCAAAGCTGACCTGGTTGCTGGGATTAAACAGCAAATGCAGGGAGAAAAACTTAAGCAAGTTTGGGCGCAATTAGACGATTTGCAAAAAGCCGCCGTAGCGGAAGTTATACATGGGTCAGGTGGTGGCTATGATGCCGATGTATTTGTGGCGAAATACAGACAACAACCAAACTGGGGAACAAGCGATCGCTATGGATACAACCGAGAACCATCCCTACTATGCTTGTTCTTCTACGGCACTGCGATACCCTACGATCTTGAACAAAAATTGCTGAAGTTTGTGCCAAAACCTCAAGCAACTCCCTTAAATCTGGTTGGGGATGTACTGCCAGATAATTTTATGGTTCGTGTAGAAAAACAGAACTTTCGTACATCTCAAAGAGAGGTATCCGAGTACGAAGTTCCTTTGACAACTTGTGAAATGGAACGGGCAGCCCCAAAGGATTTGGAAGCTGTTTTGCGTCTGATTCAGTCGGGCAAAGTTGCCGTTAGTGAGAAAACCGCATTACCTGGTGCCGCAACTCTGAAAGCGATCGCCGCTGTATTGCAAGGGGGTGATTTTTATAACGACGAACAGCGCCAAGCTACCTTGGAAAAGGGCGATATATTCTACGAGGTTGGTAACATCAAATCCTTTGCTTGGGCCACGATCGCCCAAGCGAGCAAATTCGCCGAACTATCGGGCAAAAAGCTAGTGTTGACGAAAGCGGGACAGAAAGCCTTGCAAGAATCACCTGCCAAAGGATTGCAGACAGCATGGAAGCGCTGGTTAAAAACAAACTCTTTTGATGAATTTCGCCGCATTGATGCGATTAAAGGACAAACCGGCAAGGGGGCGCGCGGCATGACAGCGGTGGCGGGGCGGAGAGAGGCGATCGCCTCAATTCTAGCAGAATGTCCTGTCGGTAAATGGGTTCTGTTTAGCGAATTTAGCAGATATATGTTGGCAACGGGCAATCGGTTTGAAGTAACGCGCGATCCTGACAATCTCTATATTTCTGAATTTGGGTATGGTAACTTAGGATATTCGGGCAGTCACGATTGGCATATTCTGCAAGAAAGATATATGCGCTGCCTGTTGTTTGAGTATGTTGCTACCCTGGGAATAATTGATGTTGCCTATGCCGATCCGTCCCTCCTACCCAGCGATTTTGACGATCTTTGGGGTACGGACGATTTGAGATTTCTCAGCCGCTACGACGGCTTAATATCTTTTCGCATGACAGCTTTGGGGGCTTACTGTTTGGGATTGACTGACAATTACACTCCGCCAGCAATTGAGTTCCGTCAAACACTCCGCGTACTGCCCAACTTAGATATTGTTGTAGCAGGAGAAGGCATCGCGACATCAGATGCGATCGTCCTCGATCTCTATACTAAAAAAGTTTCAGATGTCGTCTGGCAACTCGATCGACAAAAGCTATTTACTGCCATTGAAGCCGGATACCCGCTAGCAGAATTTAAAGAAGTTTTAGAGACAAGAAGTATCGAACCGCTACCCGAAACCGTACAGCGATTTCTGACGGATGTTACAGAACGAGCGAATAGTTTGCAAGATATAGGAACTGTCAAGTTAATCGAATGCACAAACGCCCATTTAGCAGTGTTGATTGCCAATGATTCCCGTACCAAAAAATTCTGTCAGCTAGCGGGCGATCGCACTTTGACGGTTCCATTGTCCCAGGAAACTAAATTTCGCAACGCCCTGCGGCAAGTCGGCTACGTCTTACCCCAGCGGGATAAATAGTACACCTGATACTATTAGTGTCAAAAATCACCCAAAAACCTTTTTATTGTTCGTTTATAGCTGAGTCCCTATCCCCCTAAATCACCCTTAAAAAGGGGGACTTTGAGTATTTGTAGGGTGCATCGCTGGCGATAAATCCTAAAAAAAGATCGACAATCTCAATCGCGACGCACCTTATAACATGGACTGGAGCAAATCAACCAAACTTTTCTGTTCTAACAAACTTATTCCTTCTTCCGTCTTCCTTCTTCCTTCTTCCTATGAATTATGTTCCCGAAAATGCTTTAATCGTACAAAGCGATCGGTCGATCTTACTAGAAGTTCACGCTCCCACAGCACAACAGGCACGAGAAGCGATCGCCCCCTTTGCCGAATTAATCAAAAGTCCCGAACACATCCACACCTATCGCATCACGCCCCTCAGCGTGTGGAATGCGCGGGCGGCGGGAATGTTAGTTGAAGAGGCGATCGCAGCTTTGCGAAAGTATGCTAAATATGACATTCCTGAGTCGGTAGCGCAGGAAATCGAACTGCTTGGTACGCGCTACGGATTGACGGTAATTGAAAGGATTGATGCGGAAAATCCCGATTTACAACTGCGGATTGCCGATCGCCCGCTGACGGAGTTGCTAGTGCGGGACGATCGCGTAAAACCGCTGTTAGGTAAGCGGATTTCGGATCTTTGCTTTCAAGTCGATGCGGGGAATCGCGGTGTACTCAAACAAGCTTTGCTAGCCGTGGGTTATCCGGCGGAAGATTTGGCTGGATATGTCGAGGGTGCCGAGTTAGCAATTGCATTGCGCGATCGCACTTTAGGAAGCGATTTACCCTTTAATTTGCGTGCCTATCAAAAAGAAGCAGTAGAAGCATTCTATCAGAGCGGAGAGGTAAAAGGTGGCAGCGGTACGATCGTCCTACCGTGCGGCGCTGGTAAGACGATTGTGGGGATGATTGCGATGAGTTTGGTGCAGCAAAAAACATTGATTCTCACCAGCAGTTTGACTTCGGTACACCAGTGGCGCAGGGAAATATTAGACAAGACGAGTTTAACTGAAGATGCGATCGCCGAGTACAGCAGCAACAGCAAAAAAACGGCTTCTGTCACCCTATCGACTTACCAAATGCTAAGTTATCGATCGAATAAAGATGATGAATTCCCGCATTTCGAGTTGTTTAACGCCCAATCGTGGGGACTGATTATTTATGATGAAGTCCATCTATTACCTGCACCTATATTTCGGATCACCGCTGAATTACAAGCACGACGCAGGTTAGGTTTAACTGCGACATTGATTCGCGAAGACGGGAAAGAAGGCGATGTATTCACGTTGATTGGGCCCAAGCGCTATGACGTACCTTGGCGCGAATTGGAAGGACAGGGATTTATTGCCACTGCGAATTGTACGGAAATCCGCGTCGCGCAAAATGAGGCGGAAAAAATGGAATATGCCCTAGCGCCCCGCCGCAGCCAGTTTCGGATTGCTGCGGAAAATCCGGGTAAGTTGGATGTGGTACAAAGTTTATTGCAAAAAGAGGCGGGACACCGTATTTTAATTATTGGTGAGTATCTCGAACAGTTGGATGCGATCGCCAAAATTACCGAATTGCCTCTGATTACGGGGAAGACAAAACAGGCAGATCGCGATCGGTTATACGAAGCATTCCGTCACAAAGAGATTCCCGGATTAATTCTATCTCGCGTGGGCAATTTTGCCGTCGATTTACCCGATGCCGATGTTTTGATTCAAGTATCGGGAAAGTATGGTTCTCGCCAAGAAGAAGCGCAGCGCCTCGGACGAATTCTCCGCCCCAAACCCGATGGACACAATGCCAGCTTTTATACATTAGTATCGCTACAAACTTGCGAGGAAGATTTTGCCCGACACCGCCAACTATTCCTCACCGAACAGGGCTACAACTATCGCATAGAAGTTCAAGGCGATGGTTAGTCTGCCTTGCATAATAGACCTCTTACAGTATTAACGCGCTTGTAGTTGCTTTTTTCATCGCCCATAATTTCTAAAGCGCGATTTGAAAAAACTTCATTAACATTCATCTGGTGAGAAGTTCCGGCCCCGGCTTGGTAGACATCAACTACAAATTAATCGCGCAATTTGCCAGCTAGGATTTCATCTGCTGCTTGGACAATTGCTTGACTGATGTCTTGGGGAATGCAGCCGAGTTCGCCATTGGCGATCGCCGTTGCTTTTTTATTAATTAAAACACAAGCATCAACGTATGTTGATAAAGGCTTAATGCCGCTGAGCGGGAATTTTTAGAGCCCTTAGAGTTGGGATGCCATAATAGACATTAGATGGGATTTGTTTGTCTCCCATCGAGTCGCTTTAAGTGCGGTAGGTTGCGGTTGAATGTTCGGTCATGTTAGGAAGTTCGTGATAATATCAAATTATCCCACGTTGAGAGGTAATTTCATTGACGGATGAGGTTGAGAGAGAGGAGTTAATTGCCCAACTGCTAGCCGATCGAATCAAGCATAACCCAGATGACATTCTCGGAATTGCCAGATTGTCGGATGGTAAAATTGTTTTTTTGGAGATTGGTAATGATGGTGCGGGGTGGCAACACATTCGGAAGCAACACGCAGAAAATTTTGCCGCCAGGGGAATACCTGAAAACCAAATTATTGATGCTGTCATGGCTGCTGTCATCAACGGTAGGATTTTAGGAAATCAAGGCAGAAGCCGAACAGTTTATGAAATTGAGTTGAATGGTGCGATACAATATATTTCTGTGGAAGTAGCAAGCAATGGCTATATTGTTGGCGCTAATCCTACCAGAAAAAATTTAATCCGTCGGTTTACTCAGGAGAGATAATGATGTTGCAAAGAATTAAGTTAATGCCTGATTATAGTTGTTATCCCTTGTGGAATAGAGATGATGGTGGTGATATTGAACCCTGGGAATTACCGCTGAGTGAGGCAACAATTGAACGTTTACTCAATTGGCAAGATATTTATGATCAAACTATTGATTGGGATGATCCGGCTTCGGCTGGTTTTGCGAGTGAAAAGGAAAAGAGGGTTTTTGAAAGAGAAGGCATTAGTTTATGGAAACAACTTCAAAAGGAATTGGGGGATGAGTACGAAATTGTTTATTTTAGTCAATTGCAGCAGCGGGTTCTAACTCCCTATAAATCGCGGTTAGTAAATTATTTAGATGCCCTTCTACAAAGGTCAGAATTGCCACAAATTATCCAAAAACGGAGGGGCAATTTGGCAGAAAAAGAAATTTCAAAAAAGCCATTTATTGCTCCTATAACTGTTCCTGTTACTAGAGGCAAAAGCATTGAAGCTCAAGGAAAAAGCAGAAGCGTCGATAAAGTTAAATTCAATGATGCGCTCTCTTTCTATCAAGCAAGCGATAAACCCCCACACATTGTGCGTGCTAATCGCACAGCTAGAAAGTTAATCCGTGATTTAGCCACGATAGAGAGTGGTCAAAAAAAAGATTGAGTTGGTTACATTCCTCCCCCAACTTACATCCTGCTACACTATTAATAACCGCATCCTCACGCACATTTATGTTCGCAAACGCAATCATCGATGCTATCGCTCCCTTAATCTTGGAAGTGCTGTCACCCATTGCCAGAAATATCGGCCACAAACTAGGAGAAACCCTCAGCAATAAATCTCAACAGTGGGTTGAATTTCTAATTCCCGATCCCAATCAGATATTCTCAGATTCGACTGAGATAGAGGAAGCAAAACAGCGTTATTCCCAGGAAATGATCGAATACGCGAAAGCGAAAGATGCCAGAGATAACGAATTGTTAAAGCTGAAAGTAGCACAAACGGCGCGTCGCCTTGAGTTGCAGGAACAGGAACAGCAAGACAGACTGAAGCTGGCAGCCTTGCAGCGGGATTTGATGCGGGAATTGCAAGCAAAAGATATTCAGGTCAAGCTGGCTGAAATTCAAACAATTTGGGATAAAGATACTTGGTTTTCTAAGTTAAATCGAGAGGAAACTAAGCAGATTTTACTTGAGCAGCAACATCGCCTCTTAATCTTACTGTCACCGCCAAAAATTAGCAAGCGATGCCCGGAAACCTTCTGTGAAGATTTGCCAATTGAGATGAGAAGTGTGGGAGATTTTCTCAGACAGCATTATCCTCAACAGGATGTCTTACGCCCAGTTAAGTTTTATAGCGACTATTTCAATGAGTCGATTGGTGATATTGATGTGGAACGCTTGCAGCGAATTTTATCTCCGGTTCCAACTACAATTTTATATAGCGATATCAGCGACTATGCCGTAACTTTTCGCGTCGGCTTTTTGGGATTCCTCAACAACCAGGAAGTATCCCTGTTTTCTACCAAAGTTTTTGACTGGGAAGAGGCAAAAGATGGACTTTTAGCATCTGGGGTAAGTGAGAAAAAAGCCCTCCGCATGATTCGGCAGTTGATTGTAGCGATTCACAAATTGCTGGCGGGATTTTTAGCGGATTTGTATTATCTCAATATTGACCCTGGCTATGAACCTCAGTTGTTTAATTTAAGGGATGAATTGGGGGAAGAGGGCTTGGCAGAAGAATGGGTTAAACCTTATTTTGATATTCTTCAGGATATTCAGCGGCGACAGCGAGAAATGTATGAACAGCAGTTGAAAAAGCTGATTGAGCAAGTAGAGACTGAACGTCAATCTCAAGAAGCTGCCAAAGCTGAAGCTCAACGCCAACACCAAATAGAAGAAGCTGCCAAAGCCGAAGCTCAACGCCAACAACAAATAGAAGAAAAAATCATTAGAAAAGCTTACTCCTTCAAATGTGTAAAAACTCTTAATGGCGTAGCTATGTCATCTGTTGATTGCGTAGTTATTAGTCCAGATGGCAAGACTTTTGCTAGTAACAGCAGTGGAAATTGCAGCAAACTTTGGAATCTCCATACAGGAGAGCTGATTCGTACTTTTTCGGCGGATTCAGGTGCGGTTTATTGCGTTGCCATTAGCCCTCATGGAAAAATTTTAGCTAGTGGAAGTTCTGACCAACAAATTAAGCTGTGGAATGTGGAAACTGGACAAGAGATTAGCACTCTCAGGGGTCACTCAGGTTTAATTCGGTCTCTTGCTTTTAGTCCCGACGGAGAAACTCTTGTTAGCGGCAGTGGTGACCATACTATCAGACTGTGGAATCTGAAAACCAAACAGGAAATCCGCCCTCTCACTGGACATTCAAACCTGGTTATGTCTGTCGCTATCAGCCCGGATGGAGAAAATATTGCTAGTGGCAGTTGGGACAAAACTATTAAACTGTGGAGTCTGAAAACCCGACAGGAAATTTGCACTTTTACTGGGCATTCAGAGTCAGTATATTCTGTCGCCTTCAGCCCGGATGGACAGATTCTTGCTAGTGGTAGTGGAGACAAGACTATCAAACTTTGGAATCTGAAGACCACACAGGAAATTTGCACTCTAACAGGGCATTCACACGGGGTTTTTTCCCTTGTCATCAGCCCGGAAGGACAAATTATTGCAAGTGCAAGTAATGACAATACTATCAAGCTTTGGAATCTGAAAACCGGACAGGAAAATCGCACTCTCACAGGGCATTTAGCCAAGGTTAATTCGGTCAGTTTTAGCCCGGATGGAAACACTCTGGTTAGTGGCAGTAATGGTGGGAGTATCAAGATTTGGCGGTGTGATGGGTGAAGTAAGAGGGAAAGATAAAAATTATGGCGGGATTTGCAAACAGGGAACTACAAAACTTGACTGCGTGAGAAATAAACCGATAAACGCTTAGGAAAAGTAATTGAAATGTCACAAACAATTAATTTTGAGCAAGCACTGTTAGAAAAACTGCGACAGTTGCCAACGGAGAAACAACAAGAAGTGCTCGAATTTGCACAATTACTCGTGCAAAAAGCGGAAGATAAAAAGCAGTTATCCACCGAAAGTTCTGAGTCTAACAGTTCGTCAACAACCGCACCTACTCTCAAGCTATCAATTAGAGAGATTGCTAGTTTGCCAATAGCAGAACGCCATAAAATACTAGCACCATTTATACCTGCTACAGCCGAAGATTTTATTAATTATCCTGAATTAACCGAGTTTTCGGCACTCGATGGCGAAGACTGGGAGGATGACAAAATTCAAAAACTCTCAAAACTATATTCATCCTCAAAAACTTCAGACCAAGCAAGTGAGGTTAATTGACATTTTTTACCCATTTCATCCTCGGCATCTTTCAGCGCAACTTGAAAACATTTATCCCAGATAGACTCAATAAAATCACGATTTAAACTCGGCATTTCTTCTTGACTTTCTTCAATCTCTCGCCGCGCCGAACGAATACTAATAGCCCAGCTAGCAGTTCGTTTTTCAGGTTGAGATTTCCATTTAATAATATGAAGCATTAAACGAATTAACTGGCTTTTTAATGCTCGTTTTTCGGTTCTTCCCATTGCTTCAATTAAAGATTCTAAACCTGCCGTTGCTTCCATAGATTTTCCTTCTTTGAGAAGTGTCTGGACTGTGACAGCCGTTTGATAATGAGAACACACTGCTAACCAGTCCCAATCTTGTTTAGTCAGCATTGCCCTATCCTTGAAATTGCTTATATTCCTAAATTTATCATAGCGATCGCCCTTCAACTCCCCCCTCCCATCCCCCAACAGCCCAACAATACTTAATAAAAACTTTATAAAACTTACCATGTTCGCATAAATTAGAGTTATCCTAGAAAATCCAGCAATCCTGCAAAGCGTCAACCTTCTCGTCACTTATCCAGTGGTTCGATGACTCAAACCCAAAGCACTAAAACCGCCACCCCAACTGCAATTTATTCCTTGACAATTGCTCCCGCCTGTGTATTGCGGGGTCGATCGGCCCTAGCACAAGCCGGAGATGCGATCGCCCGTTTCGGAAAGCGGCCGCTAATCGTCGGCGGCAGCAACTCCCTCGCCGCCGCCCAACCGTACCTGCAACCAATCCTCGAACAGCAGCAGTTAAAATCCGCCGAAACAGCTTACGGCAAGGATTGCAGCGAAACCAGCCTCGAAATCCTCCGCGAAGCAGCCCAAACCCATCAAGCTGACTTCATCATCGGTGTGGGCGGTGGCAAAGCCTTAGACGCAGCCAAACTCGTCGCCCATCAGTGCAAAATCCCGATCGTCACCATACCCACATCAGCAGCCACCTGTGCCGCTTGGACAGCCCTTTCTAACATTTATTCAGAACAAGGTGCATTCCAATACGATGTCACATTAGCCAGATGTCCCGACTTATTAATACTCGACTACGGCTTAATTCAAACCGCACCGCAGCGGACATTAGTAGCAGGAATTGGAGATGCGATCGCCAAATGGTACGAAGCATCAGTCAGCAGCGGACACTCCGAACAAACCCTGATAATTTCCGCCGTTCAACAAGCTAGAATACTGCGCGATATTTTATTCCAAAAATCAGCCGCCGCCCTCAAAGAACCCGGTAGCGAAACCTGGCAAGAAGTCACAGATGCCGCCGTATTGCTAGCAGGAGTAATTGGCGGAATTGGTGGTGCTCAATGCCGCACCGTCGCCGCCCACGCCGTCCACAACGGCCTAACTCATCTATTAGCAAGTCACGGCACATTGCACGGCGAAAAAGTCGCCTACGGCATTTTAGTACAACTGCGACTAGAAGAAATGCTGCAAAACAATCAACTCGCAGCCACCGCCAGACAGCAACTGCTAAAATTCTATGCCGAGATTGGATTACCCCAAACATTAGACAACCTCGGACTCGGAGACATTACCCTCACAGAATTGCAGCGCGCCGCCGACATAGCCTGCAATCCTAATTCCGACATCCACCGACTGCCTTTTAAAGTTGTTCCCCAACAATTAATGGCAGCGATGGTTTCTACCACCGCACCTGTGGGAGAATTAAAGATTAAGAATTAAAACAGTTTGTAGTAAGGACTAAAGTCCTGAAAAGGCTGTGCTAGCAAGGACGAAAGTCCTTACTACAAACCAGGAAAACTGACAACTGACAAAAAATAAATGACCTTGGATTGGATTACCCCTGCTGACAGGTTGCAAAAACTACCGCCCTACGTATTTGCCCGTCTCGACGAACTCAAAGCCCGCGCCCGCGAACAAGGACTCGATTTAATAGACTTAGGAATGGGAAACCCCGACGGTGCCACTCCTCAACCAGTAGTAGAAGCGGCTGTCGCAGCCATCCAAAATTCTGCCAATCACGGCTATCCACCCTTTGAAGGAACTGCCAGTTTCCGCCGTACTATTACTAAATGGTACAGCCGCCGCTACAACGTTGAACTCGATCCAGAAAGCGAAGCATTGCCTTTGTTGGGTTCTAAAGAAGGTTTAGCACATTTTGCGATCGCCTATATCAATCCAGGGGACTTAATATTAGTACCAAGTCCTGCTTATCCCGTATTATTTCGCGGCCCAATCATCGCCGGTGCAAAAGTTCACAACATCATTCTCAAACCAGAAAACGACTGGGTAATTGACTTAGCCGACATTCCCGACAGCGTAGCCGAACAAGCCAAAATCCTCTATTTCAATTATCCCAGCAATCCGACTGGAGCAACAGCACCCCGCGAATTTTACAAAGATATTGTTGCTTTCGCACACAAACATCAAATCTTGCTGGTTCACGACTTGTGTTATGCGGAATTAGCCTTTGACGGATATCAACCGACAAGTTTATTAGAAATTCCCGGCGGTAAAGAAATCGGTGTCGAATTTCACACTATGTCCAAAACCTACAATATGGCCGGCTGGCGCGTCGGTTTTGTGGTAGGAAATAGCAAAATTATTCAAGGTTTGCGGACATTAAAAACTAACCTAGATTACGGTATATTTTCCGCTTTGCAAACAGCAGCAGAAACAGCACTGCAATTGCCGGACAGTTACTTGCACGAAGTGCAGAATCGTTACAGGACTCGCCGGGATTTCATGGTGGAAGGATTGGCAGAATTAGGGTGGAATATTCCTAAACCTCTGGCTGCAATGTATCTTTGGGTTCCCTGCACTCCGGGCATGAGTTCGACTGATTTTGCCCTCAATGTTTTGCAGCAAACGGGTGTTGTGGTGACTCCTGGCAATGCTTTTGGGCCGGGCGGCGAAGGATATGTGAGAATTAGTTTAATTGCAGATTGCGATCGCTTGGGAGAAGCCCTGCGGCGTTTGAAACAAGCAAATATTCGATATCAATAGTCAATAGTCATGAGTCAGTAGTCATGAGTCAGTTGTTAGTTGTTATTGGTTATTTGTGGGTTGTTAGTTGTTATTGGTTATTTGTGATTTGTTAGTTGTTATTGGTTATTTGTTATTTGTTGGCGATCGTAACCAATTATTAACACCAAGGACTACTGACTAATGACTACTGACTAATGACCACTGACCACTGACTATAACGTTTGAATTTGCTCAATCACCCAATCAAAAGTTTCCATAACTTGCTTGAGGGCAGATTCGTCTTGCAAAGTAAACAAAGCCAGACTCGGCGACCTTCTCTCACCCGGTTCTATAGGTAGCGACAGACCGATCGCACTCAGCTTACTTCTCAATTCCAGCCAATTGTGTTCAGCATTAAACGGCGGCTGGGAACCGTAATTATGAGCAGAAATCTCCATTCGGCCAGTAATATTTACAGTGAATAACTGATAGGGTTTTCTTCCCTTTTGAGGCAATTGAGCCGCGAAACCGCCGTAGGCGTCCCCCGTTCCCCACTGGATTTGAACTTCGGGTTCTTGACTTTTGGCCCAAAGGTAAATAGCTTTTGCCATTTGCGCCTCGTCTGCGCCTCGTCTAGCTTTGATTTCCGCAAAAAATGAAGATTCATCCCAGCGCCTTCTTTCGCGTGTTGCGCTGGATTTTTTCTGCTGTGCTTCCGCTGTCTGACCGATCACTCTGGGAACCAGCGTTTTCAAACCGTCTTCACTTACATACTGCTTAATTTCCAGGGCCAAAACTTCAACCGGGTCCATTTGTTCGTTGAGAAATTCCACAACTCGGCGCATTTCAGCAGAAATCTCGTCAGCTACAAACACTAAGCGAACTTTACCCGCTTGCAAATTAGTTTTAACCTTCTGCCAAAATAGGTCTTCATTAGCATCCGCACCGAGAAACTCTTCAAAAATCTGTTCAGGATCGCGACCCCGATCGCGACAATTAGCTTCAAACAGAGCAATAATTGAATCTATCGGCCAGTAAACCAACGCATTAGCAGCATAGTCGATCGACTGACCCAACACTTTTTGCCGCAGTTCGGCATTAGGAGTTCGCCTGACATCCACCAAAGTAGGAACTGCATTTTGGTCGAGAAACAAATGATCCAGCGACCACTGCACCGCTGTTTCCTCATCGCTGGGTGCAGCTTCCCGCGAAATTAACAGCCACCTCCGCGCCGTCGCCCGATCGATTTGATCTCCCGCGATCAAATTAGGATAAGTTACTAGCAAATCTTGTAACTGGTCTTCCGAGTCGTAGGGCTGTTCCATCATTTCTACCAGCCTGTCGTCGTCCTGAATCAGATAAATACCTCCAGCCATGCAAGCCCACCTACTTAATTTTAGATTTTAGATTTTAGATCTTAGATTTTAGATTTTAGGCTTAGTTATTAGTCTTCAGTCTTCAGTCCGCAGCCAATGATTTGTGAAGGCAGAAGTCATTGGTCAGAATTCAATAAAAATTTTGAAGTCAATAATTTTTATTGTTTGTTAATTTAATAAAAAATCCCTTCTGACTAATGACTGATGACTAATAACTAATGACTAATGACTAATCACTCATAGAACCAGTAAATACTCGCTGTGCCGGCCCGGTCATGTAAATTCGCCCTGAAACTTCTGCCCATTCGATTTCCAAAACGCCGCCGGGGAGCTCAACAGCAGTTGCCCGATCGCACTTCCCTACCAACACTCCAGCTACCACAGCAGCACAAGCACCAGTCCCACAAGCTAGAGTAACACCCGCACCTCTTTCCCACACCCGCATTTTTACGTAGTCCGAACGGATCACTTGAATAAATTCCGTATTGGTACGCTGCGGGAAGGCTTGGTTGTTCTCGAATTGAGGCCCGACACTTTCTAAAGCAACAGCCGAAACATCCTCTACAAAAGTAATGCAGTGAGGATTGCCCATGCTGACGCAGGTAACAGACCAAGATTTATCAGCAACTTCGATCGGCACATCAATAACTTTGGCATCCGATGCAGTTAAAGTTGTCGGAATTTCCGCCGCCAGCAGCCGGGGAACCCCCATATCCACCTTCACCTGACCGTCCGATCGCAATTCCGGGCTAATCACACCAGCCAGAGTGTGGATGCGGTACTGAGTTTTCGCCTCTGACCCTTCCAAATCGGCGATAAACTTAGCCAAACAGCGAATCCCGTTGCCACACATTTCCGGTTCCGAACCATCGGAGTTAAAAATCCGCATCGTATAGTCAGTGTCGTTTTCACCCGGAAGAGCAAATATCACACCGTCTGCGCCAATCCCGAAATGTCGATCGCACAAATCCACAGCTTGTTCTGGCGTGATCACTGGTTCTGACGAGTGGCGATTGTCAATCAGAATAAAATCATTTCCCAGTCCGTGATACTTCGCAAACTCGATCGGCATAAAAACAAACCTCTTTTGGTTAAAACTGATTAGATAATTTGATGACCAAATTACCCATTTCCCAGTATTATAAAACTTTATGCAATTTCTAGTCCTTTCTAGTGAAATATAAACAAATATAATATTTGTAACTCCACAGTAATCTCTAATTAATGCTGATGTCAATGGCTCAATAAATATCGGTCGAAAACTAGCCGCCAACTGGTTTATCCCTCATCGGGGAGACGCGCTTGTAGTTGCGGCAGTAAGGGTTAAACGGTATAAACAGAAGAATATGGTTTAAGGTAATATTTGACTATATTTTTCTGAACTATGTCTGAATTTGAAACCGGATTGCCCAGCGTTCGCTTAATACAAAGCTACATCAAAGACAAACAACAGGTGGAAATCAAACTCCTGACCGGCGACTTAGTAGCTGGCCGAATTTTTTGGCAGGATCATAGCTGCATTTGCCTCCTCGATCCGTCAGAAACACAAATTCTGATCTCGCGGCCAGCAATTGCTTATCTCAAACCCAACGGCTGAGGAGAGGGGGAGAGTGGGAGAGGGGGAGAGGGGGGGGAGAGGGGGGGGAGGGGAAAAATCTTCCCTCTTCCCTTTCTTCCCTCTTCCCTTTCTTCCTTCTTCCCTCTTCCCTCTTCCTTCTTCCTTCTTCCCTCTTCCTTCTTCCCTCTTCCTTCTTCCTTCTTCCTTCTTCCTTCTTCCTTCTTCCCTCTTCCTTCTTCCTTCTTCCTTCTTCCCTCTTCCTTCTTCCTTCTTCCCTCTTCCTTCTTCCTTCTTCCCTCTTCCCTCTTCCCTTTCTTCCTTCTTCCTTCTTCCTTCTTCCCTCTTCCCTCCCTAATCGCTAAACAGCTTTTCACTGACTTGGGCCTTGACCAAAGGCAGTTTTAAAGCAGGTTGTGGCACCGGCGGTGAGGCCGTCCGCTGCATCAAGCCGAGCTCGTAGAAGCCACCACACAGCAGCAAACGATCGCCTTCTTGCAAATTGCTACTTCCGTCGGGCCAGCGAGTAAATTTCCCTTCCCGGCGGATCGCCCGCACCTGCACCCCGTACTGGGTAAGCACATCTACCTCTGACAGTTTTTTGCCCGCCCAAGGGCTCTTTGGTGGCAGCCTCAGCCACTGGCAAGAACTGTCGCCCTGCGGGACTGCAACTTCCCCTTTCGCCAACAACTCAAAACTGATAAGTTCTTCGGGTTCTCCGACTACAAAAAGTCGATCGCCCGGCTGCAAAGCTGTCTTCCCGTTGGGATAATCAATTTCCTCGCCATTCTGGCGGACGATCGCCATTACGCTGACCCCTGTCAACTGCCGCAAGTTAGTTTCTTCCAGAGTCATGCTGGCGATGGGAGAACCCGACGGCAAGCTGTACCACTCGCTGTTCATATCTCGAACCGCCACTTTCAAATCCCGCGAAACCGCCAAAGGTTCGCGCGCTGGCCGCAATTCCAGATAGCGGCTGCTACGAATTTGCTGCACATCCCGCGCGATCGTCATTGCGGAGAGCCCCATGCCAGCCAGCAAGTGGGAAGACAGTTCTAAACTGGCCTCAAACTCCGGCTGCACAACTTCCCAGGCCCCCAGTTGGTAAAGCAGTTCGATGTCTTTATCTTGGTTGGCCTGCACCACAATATCCAAATCCGGGACTAATTCTAAAGCCCGCTTCAGGCACAAGCGAGTGCTCATAGGATCGGGAAGGGCGATCGCCATTGCTTTAGCCCGTTCCACCCGCGCGGCTTCCAATACGTGCAAGCTGGCAGCATTCCCGTAAATGTAAGGAATTCCTTGCTCTCTGCAGTCTTGAATACTACTTTCTGACTCGTCGATCACCACAACTGAACAGTTGCGGCTTTGCAGCATTTTCACTAAAATTCTGCCGACTCGCCCGTAGCCACAAACCACAACATAATTTTGTTCCGGCAAAGTTTCAGCTATTGCCACAGGTTGAGATGTTTCGTCGAAATAGCGCTGCAAAGGCCCGAAATTTTCCGCCCACTTCAATAACTGTGGCACGCTTCTCAATACAAACGGAGTTAGCACGAGGGTGACGGCTGTCGTTCCTAAAATTAACAGGTAAACGTTCCGCGAAACCAGCCCCATAGCTTGGCCGGCACTAGCGAGTACAAAGGAGAATTCTCCTATTTGAGCTAAGCCCAAACCTGCGATCAATGCTGTTTTTAGCGGATAGCCAAATAGTCGGACGATCGGCGTTATAATCAAGAATTTGCCGACAAATACTATAAATACCAGTCCCAGAATTACTTCTAGATGGTTCCACAGAAACATCGGGTCAATTAACATTCCGATGGTGACAAAAAATAAGGATGCAAAAATATCTCGCAAAGGCTCGACATAAGTTAGAGTTTGGTCGGCATATTCCACCTCCGAAATCATTAAACCCGCCACAAATGCGCCCATCTCGATGGAAAAACCCAAATATTCTGTCAGTAGCGCAATGCCTAAAGCCAAAACCACAACTCCCAGCAAAAACAGTTCCCGGCTTTCTGTTTGCGCGAGGTATCGCAGCAACTGCGGTACCATCCAAATGCCCGCGACTACAGCACCGATAGCAAATAACCCGATCCGCAGCAGGGCCCACGCTACCGTCATGCCGATCTCTTCTGCTGGTTGGTTGAGTGCCGGCAAAACTGCTAGCATTAGCCCCAAAGCCAAATCTTGAACTACTAATATTCCCAGCATGACTTGACCGTGGGAAGTACCGGATTCATTGCGTTCCATCAAGCACTTGAGTACAACTGCGGTCGAGGAAAGCGACAGAATCGATCCTAAAAACACGCCTTGAGCAGGCGATTCTACCCAGCCTACCGCCAAGGAAATTGCAGTAGTAATGGCGATCGTCAGCACAATTTGCAAGCCCCCCCCGCCCAAACTAATGGCTTTTACTTTCTGGAGTTCGGCGAAAGAAAATTCTACTCCCAAGGCAAATAACAGAAAGGCAACCCCGAATTCAGCCAGGGTGTCTACCTGAATTAATTCTTTAATCAGCCCCAAACCAGCCGGTCCAACTACAATCCCTCCCAGGAGATACCCGAGAATTACTGGCTGTCGCAACAGCGATGCAAAGAGTCCTCCTGCTGCGGCAGCAGCGAGAACTAGAACTAAGTCCACGATCAGTCGGAAGTCTTCTTGCACAACTTTATGAAAAAAGTATAAAGTTATATTATAGTCTCTAATGTGTTGACTATGTTTAGGGGGTTGACTATAGTTGGGGAACAAGCACAACGGCTACCCTTAACTAAGGTATTTTCTCATGACACAGAGTTCAACGCCTCACAAAAAGCTTAACCTCTTGCAAGTTTATCGAGGCATTGCGGCTATATTGGTGGTTCTGGTTCACGTAACCGTTATGAGTGCGGGGGATTTAAATCAAGTTACTTTTTTTAATTTATTTCAGGCTGGGTGGAGCGGTGTTGATTACTTTTATGTATTGAGCGGTTTTATCATGGTGTACGTTCACCGATCGGCGATCGGTAAAAAAGACCAGTTAAAATCTTTTTTAGTCAAGCGCGCCGTGCGAATTTATCCGATATACTGGATAGTTACTCTGACTGCTTTGTGTTTATTTCTAGTAATTCCAGATTTTGCTCACACTCAAGATTTAAGTTTGGGATATGTAATTAAGTCGCTGCTCTTGATTCCTCTAATAAAGGGCAAGCCCGTTGTCGATGTAGCTGGGACTTTAATTTACGAAATAAATTTTTATTTATTGTTCAGCATAGCTATCTGGCTGAAATCTAAACATTCTGTGCCTATTTTTTGGGGTTGGCTATTGGTAACGATTTTACATTATCGTAAAATTGTCGAATTCCCCGACGATTTTTTTGTGCTGAGAACAATATTTGGAGCGATGAATCTAGAATTTGTTTTTGGCTGCTTGGCTGCGTATATTGTGATTAAATATAAGAATAATATCGGTAAGTACAGGTGGATATTGTTTGGGATAGCAAATTTAGGATATGTTATTTTAGAAGTGCTCACCGCATGGGGAAAGCTAGAGATCGGGCGCATCCCTACTTTTGGAGTGCTAGCAACTCTGTTAATCATTGCTGCCACCTTGATAGACCTCAAGGATTCCCCGAAAATTCCTTATCTTTTAATTTTCTTGGGTGATGCCTCATACTCGATATATTTGACCCACATGCCGGTGATTAGAGCAATTACAAAAATACTGCAAAATGCAAATTTAGGAAAATATTTCGACGGTTTCGTTGCTCCCGCTCTACTGGCAGTATTCGCCGTAGTTTTCGGTTGCATCTTCTACTCTTTGATAGAAAAACCATTGACAGTTTTTCTGCGAAAAAATATTGTAGAAAAAATGTTTCTTCCCAAAGCAGAAGGCAGAATCTAAAAAAGCCGAAGGTTTGACGGCGTTGGAAGCTAAGAATCCCGATACTGTCGGCTGTGAAATTAATCTCCTTCTAACGGGTTATTGTTACTTTCGGGTTCCAGCTCCTAAACTGTGATTTTAGTCATCAAAAACTCACTCACTATAGATATTTAAGGTGTATAGTGAAAAGCCCTCGGAGGCGTCAGATTATGGGGATTATGGACAGCCATCTCTATGCACCCGCAACCTTTGTCAATTGCCATTCAGCGTCTGATTGTGCGCAGCCACGGGGATCAAACTGACGAGGACAAGGTGAAAGCTGCCGTAGTACCTGTAAAGACTGCCCTAGAGGCGATCGAGTCCCTAACTGTAGGACACCCGTATTTGCTCGGTCACGAACTGACCATTGCCAATTTCTACCTCATTCCGGTCTTCACTTACCTATCGCAGACCCCAGAGTACGAAGCAACGATCGCCCGAACTTCAAAGCTGCGGACTTGGTGCAATGAGGTCAGTCAACTTCCCAATGTGAATAAATTCTGTGCCTGACATCTGTGCATTTTATAACTCAGGGGTTTACAACCATGTCGCATTTATTTGAGCCATTGGATCAACGTGGGGTTACATTCCGCAATCGCATTGCAGTTTCTCCCATGTGTCAATATTCAAGCGTTGATGGATTCGCGAATGATTGGCATTTGGTTCATCTCGTCAGTCGAGCCGTAGGAGGGGCAGGGCTGGTGATGACTGAAGCTGCGGCAGTCGAGCCTGAAGGACGAATTTCGCCGCAAGATTTGGGAATCTGGCAAGATGCTCATATTGAAATGCTGGCGCGAATCGTCGAGTTAATTCACAGCAACGGTGCGGTTGCGGGGATTCAACTTGCTCATGCAGGTCGAAAAGCCAGTACAGCGCCTCCGTGGGATGGCGGCGATGTGCTTTCGGAATCTCAAGGAGGATGGACTTCGATCGCCCCTAGCGCCATTCCATTTGCTCCCGATAGCCCCGCCCCGATCGCTCTGAGTATCGAAGACATTCAGAAGCAGACGACACTCTTTGTCAGCGCAGCCCAACGCGCCCTAGAAGCCGGATTTGACGTAATAGAAATTCATGCTGCTCACGGCTACCTACTGCATGAATTTATGTCTCCCTTGAGCAATCAACGCACAGATGACTATGGTGGCAGTTTTGAGCATCGCATCCGGTTTTTATGTGAAGTCGTACAAGCGGTGCGAAATGTTTTGCCCGATCGAACACCGCTTTGGGTTCGCATCTCTGCAACCGATTGGGTTCCAAATGGTTGGGACATTGAACAAAGTATTGCACTCAGCGATAAATTAAAGTCACTGGGGGTTGATTTAATCGATTGTTCATCAGGCGCAATTGTACCGGGTGAAAAGATTCCGACGGGTGCAGGTTATCAAACTATTTTTGCCGATCGCATTCGACGCGAAGCCAACATCGCCACTGGAGCCGTTGGTATGATTACTGCACCCGCCCAGGCTGACCACATCATCCGTACAGGTCAAGCAGATATGGTATTACTTGCCAGAGAACTGCTGCGCGATCCTTATTGGCCGATGCGGGCTGCGAAGCAACTACGTCAATCGGTGCCTGCTCCTATTCAATACGATCGCGCTTGGTAATTAAGCGGATTTGCGATCGATTTTAGGTGAGCCGATTTAATCAATTAACAGGAGTGAATATGTCTGAAATTCAAAACAAGGTTGTCATCATTACTGGAGCAAGTAGCGGTTTAGGTGAAGCCACCGCTCATCGTTTAGCCGCCAGCGGTACCAAACTGATGTTTGCTGCTCACCCTGAAGATAGAGTCGATCTACTCAACTGAATTTAACCTAACGGCTGAACTGGAGACCGAATGGCTGGTGAAATGCACTAAATTCGAGGTTGCACAGGTAAGGCCTTGCTGCTGATTCATGGTTTGGCCCGAAGCTGGCGATCAGGGCATCCCATCCTCAACGATCTCGCGACTAAAGGCGATCGGCTTGATTACGAATAATTCAGCAAGGTGCGTCGGTGGGTTCGATCGCACATCGCCTCGCGATCACTTAGCACTCCCAATCCGTTTCTCTGAGTGCATTGTTGTGTCGATCGCACCTTCCCCCCTCCAACCCAACAATCTAACCAATTTAGCAACCATAATATCGGATAATTGTAAAGCAATTCACCAAGCCAAAAGCGTCACTAACCCCAGCCTAAAGGCATGGGGCTTGAAAGAGGAAGACTCACCACCTTCTTAATTTGAGACTAAAACAGTGTCTAGCCTGCGTCTTTGAGACAAACTGAATTATCTGGTGGTGGTACACCGAACGATGTTACTGGATGCCTCCCTAGTCTGTAACCTCTCGGATAGTCAGTGGCGAAGGGATATACACACACGGGCTTACCGCCACTTGTTATGCGTACAGGTAGAAAGCACTCGATCCGTAACTGTCCGGGTTAAAGGCGAATACAAAACGTCGAACGTCGTTAGTATATCCAAGGCGGTAACAAGCATTCATCGGGGGAGAATTCCTCCCCCCCCCATCCAATGTAAAGCCGTCCTAAAAGGACGGGGTTTCAAACCCATATTTCTGATGAGTATTGACCAATTAAACACAGACTACGGCATAGCCGGACACCTCACCTTCGCCACCGGAAACGGTGGTTTCCCCATGATTCACATCGACAACGGTCAAGCCAAAGCCTTAATTTCTGTGTATTCCGGTCAAGTGCTCTCCTTTCAACCAGCCACCGAAACCACAGACTTGATGTTCGTCAGCGAAAAAGCCTACTACGCCGAAGGGAAAGCCATCAAAGGCGGTATACCCATCTGTTGGCCCTGGTTTGGCCCAGATCCCGAAGCCTTGGGGCGTCCGAGTCATGGGTTTGTGCGGAATCGCCTCTGGAATGTGCTAGAAACTGCCACAACCCCAGACGGCGCCACCAAAGTCACTCTAGGGCTCAAGGATACCGATGAAACTAGAGCAATTTGGCCCCAAGCCTTTGAACTGGCGATCGAGATTACGATCGGCACTAGCCTCACTGTAGAATTAATCACCCGCAATCTAGGCGAGAAAGCATTTCCCCTCACCCAAGCTTTCCATACTTATTTCCAAGTCGGTGATATCAACCGCGTGCAGGTTTTAGGCTTAGAAAATAGCCAGTATCTTGATAAAGCTGATAGTGGTGTCGAAAAAACTCAAGTGGGTGCAGTGGTAGTAACAGGTGAAGTCGATCGCATTTATCTTGATGTCACCAATGAATTAGTCATTGACGATAGCGCCCTCAATCGTCGGATTCGCATTAAATCATCGGGTAGTAAATCCGTCGTAGTGTGGAATCCTTGGGTGACAATTTCTGCAAATATGGCCGACCTTGATGATGCAGATTATCAGCGTTTACTCTGCGTAGAAACGACCAATGCAGCTACAGATATTGTGGAAGTTCCCGCTCATGGTGAGTTCCGCTTGCAGGCAATTTACAGCGTTGAACGCGACTAAGGAATTAGAGCTTAAGCTTAGCGGTGATGGGGCAAAAATTCCCAGTAAGCGGTTCAACATTTCAATTGGATATTTTGGGCGTTGCTCAAATCCCACCCACAAGACTGGGATTGTTCGTTCACATACAACTTAAATGCCGATTAGCTGATTGAATTGAAAAACTCTGTCACCCTAATGACTAATAATACCAAATCCCAAATTTCTCCTCTGTTTATTTCTTAGTCTGCGAAAGACGTTCGGCGAAGCTGAGTCGAACTGTCTAGCCGCAGACCAAAGTTTGTATGATCGGTTTCAAACGCCGACTCCGATCTTTTTACTTACCATCAATTATTATGCAAAACTTCAACTGGACAAAACTTCAAAATGGCTCAGACATTCGCGGTATCGCCCTCGAAGGCGTTCCCAATGAAAAAGTCAACCTAACGCCCGAAATTGCGACAATTTTAGGTAAATCATTTGTCAGTTGGCTGGTGCAAAAAGTCAACAAACCAGCGGCAGAATTAACGATCGCGATCGGGCGTGACAGTCGCCTATCAGGGCCAACCTTAATGCAAGCAGTCATGGAGGGAATCGCCTCAGTTGGTGCAACTGTGTACGACTTTGATATGGCATCAACCCCCGCCATGTTTATGAGTACCATTACCCCTGGTTTTGATTGCGACGGCGCGATTATGCTCACTGCTAGCCATTTGCCATTTAATCGAAATGGCTTAAAGTTTTTCACCGCCAAAGGTGGGTTACAAAAACAGGATATTACAGATATCTTAGCACTAGCTCAAAGCAATAACTTTCAGCCAGCAGCCTCGCCCGGTAAGATTACAAAGCATGATTTTATCTCTGTTTATGCTAACCAATTTGTCACAAAAATCCGGGAAGCAGTCAATCATCCAGATAATTTTGAGAAGCCGCTGACAGGATTAAAAATTGTTGTGGATGCGGGCAATGGTGCTGGCGGTTTTTATGTTGATAAAGTCTTAAAACCTTTAGGTGCAGACACCACGGGCAGCCAGTTTTTAGAACCAGATGGTACTTTCCCCAATCATGTGCCAAATCCCGAAGATAAACAGGCAATGCAGTCAATTTGTCAAGCGGTAATTGAACATAAAGCTGATTTTGGGATTATTTTTGATACCGATGTCGATCGCAGTGCTGCCGTCGATCAAGTTGGCAAGGAACTCAATCGCAATCGCTTAATTGCCTTGATTTCTGCGATCGTATTACAAGAACACCCAGGCTCTACCATTGTTACCGATTCTATCACCTCCGATGGCTTGACACAATTCATCGAACAAGATTTAAAAGGGATTCACCATCGCTTTAAACGCGGCTACAAAAATGTGATTGACGAGTCGATTCGCCTCAATGAAGCCGGACAGGAATCATGGCTGGCGATTGAAACCTCTGGACATGGAGCTTTGAAAGAAAATTATTTTCTGGATGATGGCGCTTATTTGGTCAGCAAATTATTGATTGAATTGGCTAAGTCAAAGCTAGCAAATCAATCTTTGCCAGATTTAATTGCGAATTTAAAAGAGCCTGAAGAAAGTGGCGAGTTTCGGATTAAAATGGGTGTGGATGATTTCAAGGCTCACGGCGATCGGGTTATTGAGCAACTGCAACAATTTGTCTCAATGCAAGCAGACTGGAAAATAGTTCCCAATAACTACGAAGGTCTGCGAATTTCCTGCACATCAGCTAGCGAATCCGGCTGGTTTCTGTTACGCTTATCACTCCATGATCCGGTGATGCCTTTGAATGTTGAGTCTAATGTTAAGGGTGGTGTTGCTCACATAGTGGCTCGGCTTTTAGCTTTTTTCCAAACCACAGAATCCCTTGATTTTTCGGCACTATCGCTCTAAGTTTTACTCGTGTCAGACTATTACTAAACCAAACCCAAGGAGGAATTTAATCATGTGGCTTTTAATCATAAAATGTTCTGCTGAAAGCTGGGAGAGCCATTCCAAAGCTTTCAAAACGATCGCTGATAAATATCCGGCTACGCCTCTTTCTTCCAAAAAGATGAAAGGCGATGGTCAACGGATTATGGAATATCAGCTTGAGAATGTCAATGATGTAGAGGAATTTATGGAAGAATGCTTAACTTTAGATGGTTTCACCGCTACCTTTGAATCCCTATAATTCTAGGTGATCAGATTATAGCAAGTCTCAATTTTTATCTCATACCATTTTAAAGGTGAGATTTTAAAATTGGGAATCAATACTATTTTGCCAAAAACAGGCTAAAATAACTAGAGAGTTTGAAGAAAATTCTCGAAAAGTAAACCGCAAAGAAAGAATTGATTTCACTGTTCTTGAGTTAAAAATAATTCTGTTGTAGCGGCGTGAACTATAACTAATACTAATTGTTAAAAGTTATGTAATAGTACCTAGGACTGATAAAATATAATCATCCAGTTATAGATGAAGAGTGTTTCTGTTGAAACTTGTGCTCTCTTATATTTGTAATGGAAACTGTAGTGTGAGCGTCTGGCTGAATCGGGCTTTGCTCCCCGCACTACAGGAGTTTTTATTGCGGATTGCTAGAGTTAGTCTAGATATTAAAAATATATCAGCGAGACAAAGGTTAAGGACAGCTAGTGATGGTAATGACTGTGAATCGAGAAAACTGCGGGCTAAGTACGGAAATAATTACAGGTCGGATTTTGCGGTGGGGGCAGTTGAAAGCAAATAAGCTAACCGCCAGTTCGATCGGGGGAATTGTTGCTGGCTTTCTGAGTTTTGCGCTGCCCGTGCAAGCTTTGCAGGTAGTTGTGACGCCGACAAATCCAGAACTGGGAGATACGCTGTCAGTAATGATTCAGGTTGACGGTAACGGCGGGGAAACTCCAACAGTTTCTCTACAGCAAAAAAACTACCCCGCGTTTCCCATGGGCAACGGCCGCTTTCGGGCCCTGCTGCCGACGACGCCGGTAGAGAAACCCGGTGCTCGCCTTCTTCAAGTCGCAGGTGACGGACAAGTGCAGAAGTTGACCGTGCAAGTGCGCGATCGAGATTTTCCTACTCAATCCATCTGGCTTCCGCCTGGGAAAGACGAGGAAGGTACAGATGCTGAATTCGATCGCGTAGACGCATTTAAAGCACTGGTGACACCCGAAAAATTTTGGGACGGCAAATTGTTGCGCCCCAACTCCGGCGAAATTACCACTATTTACGGGGTGCGACGCTATTATAATGGGGTATTTGCTCAAGACTACTACCACCGCGGCGTTGATTACGCGGGTGCTTACGGTTCCCCTGTAGTCGCACCAGCGGCAGGTCGGGTGTCTCTAGTGGGACGCGAATCCCAAGGGTTCAAAATCCACGGGAATGTCGTTGGTCTCGACCACGGCCAGGGGGTAGCAAGTATTTTGATGCACCTCAGCCGGATTGATGTCAAGGAAGGCGATGTCGTGAAAGCAGGTCAAGTAATTGGTGCTCTGGGGTCAACAGGGGCTTCCACAGGTCCTCACCTGCACTGGGGACTTTACGTGCATGGGCAGTCCGTCGATCCTGTACCTTGGCGGCTTCAGGGAGTTGAGTAGGAGTTTTTACAGGTTTTGACGGATTTATCAGTCAATTATGGGGTAAGTTTGTGGCTGGGGTGTGCAGATAACTTTATGGGTTATCTGTATTGAGTTAGGATTTGTATAAAATTTCTCAACTCAACCCTCAAAACTCGAATCTCAAGACGCTAACAATCGCGTCTTCACAAAACTTTATTGATGATGCCGTTGAGTGGGAAGCATATATGAGTATTGAAAAAATTGTTGAACAGGCTTTGCAGGATGGCTATTTAACGCCGTCTATGGAAGCTGAGGTGGGACGGATCTGCAATACGGCTTCGGAATTGTCGATCGAAGAGTACATGGCTCTCGATCGTCTGATGGGTTCTTTGTTGACTGGCGAAGTTGTGGTTCTGCCACGCAAACAGTTCATCAACGTGATGGAAGAGTTGGTACTCAGCGATGCGATCGCTAGGGTAGCCGAAATTGAAGCGACGAGCGACCTGAGTCTGGATGTGGGAGATATTGCAGCTTATGCTTTAAATAGGCTGCCACCTCTGTACGCTACGACGGAAGAGGGAGCTCACTTTCAAAGGGCTAGGGCTAAAGAGCAACTTCACGATTTGATTTCCAAAGAAGTCAACGCAGCGATCGCCCGCAACTTGGACAGGCCCGACACCCCAAACCCTACAGCTTTGGGCAAGTCTTCGGGAAACGAAGTTCTTTCACAGCTAAGCACTTGGCTGCAAGCTAACGCTACTAATTTTGAGCCGCAGCCTTAGTACCACCCCAACAGCTCTTTTTTGATTAAGTCGATCCCGCTCAATTCCGAAAGCGGGATTTTTAGTTTCTGAGCCCGAAAGATTCATCTGATATCAATTCCGGTTGCACCGTCCGTGATTGTTGACTGTTGACTGTTGACTGTTGACTGTTGACTGTTGACTGTTGACTGTTGACTGTTGACTGTTGACTGTT
>NZ_JAUBVF010000069.1:28987-32352 GCF_036705685.1 Microcoleus sp. AT3-A2 | reverse complement strand
TAATTGGGTCAACAGGTAAAAGATGAGTAAAATTACTCATTGACAATAGTGCTTTTAGCTTAACTTGTGAGTAATGCCCACACCTACCACCAAATCTAGATAAGGGAGTTTTGCTTGCAAACATGGGACAGTTTGTTAAGTATGTTGAAGACCTATATGAGTTGATTGCTTATTATGAAGAGCATGAAGTAGAATTATAAGTTTATATCTTATGGTATCCAAGAAATACTACGCTGTTTTCAAGGGTAGGAAGACAGGAATATTTTCAAGTTGGCAGGAATGTGAGGAGCAAATCACAGGCTTTAGTGGTGCGCTTTATAAATCCTTCAAGACCCAAGGTGAAGCAGAAGCAGCCTTAGAGCTTGCAAAACAAACTTCAATATTTCCCCAACAGCCTGAAAAAAGAAAGCAACAATCTGTCAAGGCAAACGCTATTTGTACCGATGCCATTATAATGGATAGTGTTTGTGTTGACGCTTCTTGCTTGGGCAACCCGGGTCCTGTTGAGTATAAAGGTGTTCACACAACAACACACGAAGTAATTTTTCACAAACGCCCAATACCTAACGGCACTAATAATCTTGGGGAATTCTTAGCTATTGTTCATGCACTAGCACACCTTAAAAATGAAGGAAAAGATCTACCTATCTATTCCGATTCACAGACAGCTATTCTTTGGGTTAGAAACAAGAAAGTACGAACAAAGTTACAACGAAATGAAAGTAGTGAGGAAATATTTAATTTGGTAGAACGGGCAGTGGCCTGGCTAGAGATTAATGACTATGCTAATCCCATCCTCAAGTGGAATACTGATTCTTGGGGGGAGATACCAGCAGACTTTGGTCGGAAATAAGTCTAATTCAAATACTATTTCACCTGATTCAACTATCTTAAAACTCATCACAGCATCAAAAATCTGGCGAATCCCCACAATTGAGCGCACCCAACTTCCCCCGATCGCGAAACCTGATCTTTCTGTTCGATCGCCCCCACTGACAAGACTAAAACATTTCGATATAAAGCCAGAGGTTTGAAACATAAATTTTCGCCCCTCTGCCTACCCCTACATCTCTCGCCCAAACATCACATCACCCGTTTCCCGCCGGTATGCGGACAGTGAAAATAGACCCTTTCCCCTCCTCGCTTTCTACCAAAATTTCCCCACCCATCATCTGACAGTAGTAGCGGCTAAGTGTCAGCCCCAATCCGGCGCCGTCGTAACGTCGCGTTGTTGAACAGTCAGCTTGCACAAAAGCTTCAAACAATTTGTGCTGTTGTTCTTCCGACATTCCAATTCCGGTATCCTTAACAGATAAGCAAATCCAATCCGACTCTTCAACATTCAGCAGGGCACAAGCGATCGCCGCAGAATGAGTTTGATCGGCAGCCATTGAATCGTCAATCGCCGATCGATCTGCTGTATTCAATTTTCCGCTTCCTTCAATGCGCCTGACACTCAGTTTAACCTTGCCGTTTTTGGTGAACTTACCAGCATTATTCAGCAAGTGCATCAAAACCTGCCGCACTTTCTTGAAATCTGCGTGCATGATACCCGCAGTTCGATCGCACTCTATTTCTAAAACATTGCCATTTTTCTCTACCAACTGTTTCGCGGCACACGCAACATTGTCCACCAAGGATGCGATGTCAAACTCCTGGATTTCCAGTTTCATACCCCCCGTTTCAATTTTTGACAAATCGAGGATATCGTTAATCAAAGATAGCAGGTGCGTGCCCGCCTTCTGAATCTTGTGCAAGTCAGGTACAAACTCATCGCATCCCGCATCTTGGGCATCTTCTGAAAGTAGTTGACTGTAGCCGATAATCGCATTTAAAGGCGTCCGCAATTCGTGGCTCATATTTGCTAAAAACTGGCTTTTAGCAGTGTTAGCGGTGACGGCGGCTTCCTTAGCTTGTTTTAATTCTTTAGTATGTTGGGAAACTCGCTCAATCAGGTGATTGAGAGACACAGCTAATGAGCCTATCTCGTCTTGTCCGGTGACGGGGACTCGCAAATCAAAATTCGACTCGGCCGCCACTTGTTCGGCAATCTGAGTGACGCTCACCACTGGTTTGGCGATCGCCCGACTGGTGCGGTCAGCCACCATTCCAGCCACCACTACCGACAGCAGCATACTAATAATAATTATGGCTTTTTCCATTCCTTGAGCATCCTCCATCACTTCACCACCTTGCCCCTCTTGCTGCTGGGCAATATCGAGGATTTTGCTCAATTCCTCAAGGCTGCTGTTAAGCTGTTTTACACCTTTTCCGCTTTCTGTCGCCAAAAGTTTTCGGGCAGACTCTATCTCCCGAGGTGACAGTTGCGATTGCTGGATTTGCTGCAAAGTTGACTTGAGAGTATCGGCGTAGGATTCTAAATCTTCCATGCAATCTCGCAGTAAACTTTTGAGAACTTCCGGCTTTGCTGCCAGCCAAGCAGGTTGGCTGTCGGCAAACTTCTCTATACGCAACCGCAGCTCTTTTGCCTGAACAATACTCTTGACAAACTGCTCTTCTTTCAGTTCCAGCTTGGCAGGATTATCTACAAAAGAATCTAGCTGCGCTCCCTGCAATTGTGCCGCCAGTGCTGCATCTTTAAAATTGCCCAGCAATTGCGCTTGTAGGTGAGCGTCATTGAATTGTTTTAATCCTTGTCCTTGATAGTAATCGGCAATCACCAGCCCGCTTAGGGAGCCAATAAATCCGATTGCTATTGCCAGGAAATACCCGCCACCAATTTTTTTATGGATGGACCAACCGCCAATTTTAGATGGCAACATTTTGCGGAGCTTTAAGCATGATCTTCCTACAAAATCCTGGCTGGGGATTTTATTATGTGGGGTTTCTATAGAAGCGACTTGTTCAGAAATAAAGAGCGGCATCAGTTTACCTATTTTGCTATTTTTTGGGTTTACCTTTCGCGTTGCCACAGGTTCTTTCTGCGGGTTAAATGGTTCTAACTCTGGATTGAACTCGCCCTGGTATTCCGAAACGGCAACCGATAAACTTGCTTCGTTCCCTGTTTTTTTTAGCAAGTTAATTTTTGACATATGCAACCCCTGTATTCTGTTGAAATCTACCACGCTCTTAAGTTCTCCAAACGGAAAATCTTGTCTATTTGACCGTAGACATCTGTGAAAAAGTATCTGAAACTCTTGTCGAGTCAGAGGCGAAACTTAAATTCGGTAGATGTCTAATAGATAATTAGGCTGTTGATTGCTGTTCTCAAATTACTTTTTCGGCTCGTAAAAGTCTGTAGCAGGCAAAATAAAGAAAATTTTATCCAAGCATGGAATTCTTCAGGCAGAAAATTCTCTCTGACCTGTTTTGCCTGTGAGTAGCCCAAAGCTGATATTGTCTGT
>NZ_JAUBVF010000069.1:0-28887 GCF_036705685.1 Microcoleus sp. AT3-A2 | reverse complement strand
TGACAATGCACCCGATTCCTTCGCTTTGGGCTTTGGCTGCCAGCAATGCGACGATTGCTTGACGGTTTTTGTTGAGCGTCCGACAACTTGTTAGCACAGAATGTCACAAATGCAGCAGCCGATTGAGTAGCCCAAAGCTGATATTGTCTGTTGACAATGCACCCGATTCCTTCGCTTTGGGCTTTGGCTGCCAGCAATGCGACGATTGCTTGACGGTTTTTGTTGAGCATCCGACAACTTGTTAGCACAGAATGTCACAAATGCAGCAGCCGATCGAACTTTTGCACCCTGGCGATCGACTTTTGGCATCATTGCCCCGCAAAGACAAGTCTGAGGTGAAGTGTCGTTAGTTGAGTATAACTGTAGGGCTTACGAAAAGAAACCCGGTTTCTGCGACTCAACTGTTGGCGATTGCGAGTTCTGGATTTGCGGTGGTCAATTCGATCGCCAGTGCTAGCTTACCGTCTCTACCCAAAGCTTCATCGGCCAAGTGTACCATCCAGCGATTCGGCTTGGCTTGGGGTCTGGCGGCGAGCACCAACGCCCAAGCTTCCCGTTCTTTGCCACGACCCAACAGCGCAGCACACACAGTCAAAGCTGTGGCCGTTGAACGGCTGATCCCACTTTGGCAGCAGATCAGCAAACAGCCTCCCTGCGACGACTTTTTCAGGGCGAAGTCAATAATTTTCTGTACATCCTCAAGGGTAGGCAAGATTTGATCCGGGTCGTCAACGGGGGTGTCGAGGTCGTTAAATTCCAGGCACATTTGGTTCGGGATTTGACGAAAAGTTTTGGGTTCGGGCACACCCGGACTGCCGATCGAGATCAGGTATTTAATCTCGCGTCGCGCAGGGCGCTCAACAATGTATTGGCTGGCTTCTACTTGCGAAGCAATCAGGATTTCCGGCAATTTTTCACCCGACAAATCTGGGGAAACAGAGGGATCAAAATCAACTGTTTCTGCCTCAGTGTTGACATCCGCCAAGTATTGGACAGCCAGCGCCCGAACGTCAGCAAATTCGCGATTTAAAGCTGTTTCCAGAGCCAAAATAGCAGCCGTTGAGCCAATTTGACCGAGGGATTTAACAGCCTTTTGGCGCACTCCAGAATTTTCGTCCCCCACCAGCCGCACCAAACCTGCCACAGCTTCCTCTGTCCCAATTTCCCCCAAAGCAGCAGCAACTCTCCACCGCACATAAGATTCGCTGTCGCCAATTGCGCTCGCCAGTCCCGCGACCACCATTTTTGGCAATTTAGCATCTCCCTCTGTATCCATGTTCCCAAGGGCAACCGCCGCCCTGCCGCGCACGAAAATATCTCGATCCGAGAGGGATCGGATTACGGCCACCATAGCCGCCTCGCTGCTGATTTCTCCCAAAGCAGAAACTGCACTGCCCCGTACGTCAGAGTCGTTATGTTTGAGGGCTTGTACCAGCCCCGCCACAGCCGTTTCCGTGCCAATTTGTCCCAAGGCCTCGGCGGCCCTCAAAGAAACTGCATAGGAGTCGGGATCATCGTGAAGCAATTCTACTAAGCCGGGTACTGCCTCAGAATCGCCGATTTTCCCCAAAGCCGCCGCCGCCCTAGCGCGGACGATGTGATTTTCGTCTCTGAGGGCATTCAGCAGCCCGGGAACTACCTCAGAGACGCCGATTTTCCCGCAGTTGACGGCGGCCCGCCAGCGCACCTCCGAGTCTTGGTGTTTGAGGGCTTTCAGCAGCGCGGGGACGGCTATTTTCGGGTTAATTTTGCCGAAGGCCCAAACAGCCCAGGCGCGCACCCTAGACTCTGGGTGCTTGATTGCTTTGAGCAGTGCTATGGCGGCTGGTTTCGAGCCAATTTCTCCTAAAGCCCAAGCGGCCCAAGCTTGGATTTGGGAATCTTGGGATTCGAGCGATCGGGCTAATTCAATTACTGCTGCTTCGGAGCCGATTTTCGCGATCGCTCGAATCCCCTCAAGGCGCACTGCACTTTCTTTGTGGTTCAATGCGGCCACCAGCATCGGAATTGCCATATCGGAACTTGTTAGGGCCAGCAGTCGAATTTTGAGCAGCGGCGAAGTGGGGATTTTGTCGATTAATTTTATGGTAGCTGTTTGAAATTCTGGCTTTACCGTTCCTGCTAGCTTCGAGCCGAGTTTTAAATTTACTTTTAGAGCTAATTTTACTGCCCGCAAAGCCAGACTTTGCTGTTCTACTTGCGGCAATATAGTCGCCAGTGTCCGCATCCCTTGTTTTTGTTTCAAATATTTTTGATGGAATTGAGCATCGCTGAGCTGGGGTAGCTGTTGGATGAGGCTTGCTGCTGAGGTCACTGATTTATCCTAATATTTTGGCGAGCGGTTGAGATTGCTCTTTTAAACTGTCTTTAAAAAAGATGGCGTCTACAAAATGCTACTTCTAAAAAAAAGGTTGCACCACTTCTAAAATATGTCTTATTCTACTATTTTTGCAACTCCCCAATTATTAATTATGGGGTTTGTTTGGGCCATCACCTTGACAATTAGTAGCGCTTGCTGATTGGCATCGCTGGGTTTTGAGATAGCCTAACTCTGCTATATCATTTTATAGCAGGTTGGTTTGAAATAGCGATCGGCGCGGTTGACCGAAAGCATCAAGGATACAAGCCCCTGGATTCATCCATCCAGAAATAAATAAAAAACCTGTATCCGATGAAATTTGCCCCCCGAATTTATCCGTGGGGTCAATACTTCAATTCTTTAATCTAAAATCTAAAATCGATTGACCGCAACCAACCAGAAACAGCTTGATTGCGGGACAATCTCTCAACGAGCATAGGGCCCTTTTTTCAAAACCTTAGCCAAAGCGTTATCGTTCTCTCGCAAACCTTCGTAAAAAAACATCACTTCTCCTTGAATCCCGCGAGAGCGGTTGTAAGCAATTACTTGCAACAACAGTTCGGGAGTTATGCTATATTTGGTGCCTCGATTCGTCAACAAAATACCGGGAGACACACACTTTACTTGCTGCCCGCTAAGCTGTCCATCAATAAGTTTATCGACCAATTGTTTGTAAGCATTAAAATCGCGACGATAAAACTGCGGGTGAAGCAGATCCACCAAATTTTTGTCAACCCAAGCTTTAGAATCTTGCAAATATTCCACCAGCCCCCAGTCATAAGGACTCGGCGACATTGATAGCAACAAATCAGGATTAATAGCTTTCACTTCTCGGTGTAAACGAGCTACAAACTCAGTAATAATATTAGCACGCCACTGTAGCCAATGTTGTTCTTTACAATCCGACGGCGCTGCTTTACCGCACTCTTCTAGATAGCGTTTAACCGTTTTTTCGTCGTAACCGCCTTCTACCGGAAACGCAATGCGATCGTCTCCTTGAACCCCGTTCACCGGATAATTCTTAGCAACTTCCAGCATCAACCCCAGCACAAAGTCTTGCACTTCCGGGTCAAGAGAATTCATCCAGTCAAAGTTATTTTTCTTCAGTAAATTGCCGCTGACATCACGGGCGATCCACTCAGGTTTTTTCGCCAGCAAATGACCGCCCTTGCGATTGTAAGAACTCACAAATCCGTATTCAAAACAAGGAATCACTTTTAAACCAACTCTCTTGGCCTCAACACATATTTCTGCTAAGGGGTCGCGACCTTGATAGCGCGAGTCAATTTCCACCCCAAATTTTTCTCGCATAATTTGAGAAGGATAAGCCGTATAACCCTGGCTCCAAATTATAGGAAAAACGGTATTAAATCCCGTATCGGCGAGAAAGTCCATTGCCTCAGCAATTCGCTCTTTAGATGTGAGAACTTTGGAGTCAGTGGTGGTTATCCAAACGCCGCGAATTCCACCAGGATTGTTAGTCGCAAACGAACTTGGCAGCGTTGCTGGATTTGGTGCAGAAAATCCAGTCGTCGCCAACCGCTGTTGGAGGGAAGAGGCAAAACTGCGAATTGCTGATTGGAAAGGTGTGAAAAATCGCATTTATTTATTCTTTTTGTCTTTGAAGGTAGGCACTGCGCCCGCTACGTTATTGATTGGTACAACCCGGTATTATTTATGGATAAGATGCGCCGAAGAACACCCGATATTATTTATGAATAAGGTGCAGAGTACGCACCCTACCTTGATTGGTAGCACCCGATATTATTTATGGATAAGGGGCGCAGTACACGCCCCAAAATTGTACTATCCAGCTACTCCAGACAACTTCTGGCTCAAAGCTTCTTTCAAAAGTTCCGCCTTATCAGTTTCCTCCCAAGGCAAATCTAAATCAGTGCGTCCGAAGTGACCGTAAGCCGCCACATCTTGATAGAAACGGCCGCCTCTTTCGGCAGGCAAATTCTGCAAATTAAAGGCCTGAATGATTCCCGCAGGACGCAGTTCAAAATGCTGCTTCACAACTTCCAAAAGGCGATCGTCATCAACTTTTCCAGTGCCAAAAGTTTCGATCATCATGCTAACAGGCCGCGCAACGCCGATCGCATAACTCAACTGCACTTCGCACTTTTCGGCCAAACCAGCCGCTACGATATTTTTAGCAACGTAGCGACAAGCATAAGCCGCGCTGCGGTCTACCTTGGTGGGGTCTTTCCCAGAAAAAGCGCCGCCACCGTGGCGGGAATAGCCGCCGTAGGTATCCACAATAATTTTGCGACCCGTCAAACCCGAATCTCCTTGAGGCCCGCCGACCACAAATTTGCCTGTGGGGTTGACAAGGAAGCGAGTTTCTGCATCCGGCTTCACGCTAATATCGGCAAACACAGGTTGGACGATAGCAGCCCAAAGGTCTTCTTTGATTTTGGCTTGAACTGCGGCTGTTTCTGTGATGTCGCCGATCGTTTCGGTGTGCTGGGTAGAAATTAAAATTGTATCTATGCCAACAGGTTTGCCATCCTCATAGATGACTGTAACTTGGCTTTTGCCGTCGGGACGTAGGTAAGATAACTGACCGGTTTTGCGGACTGCTGCTAGTTGACGGCAAATCCGGTGCGCTAAACTGATCGGCAGAGGCATCATTTCCGGCGTTTCATTGCAAGCAAAGCCGAACATCAAACCTTGGTCGCCAGCGCCGATGGCGTCTAATTCCTCTTCACTCGATTGTTCCCGGCTTTCGTGGGCTGTATTCACCCCTTGAGCAATATCGGGAGACTGAGAATCAAGAGCCACCAACACCGAGCAGCTATTGGCCGAAAAGCCGTTGTCAGCGTGGATGTAGCCAATATCGGCTATTTTTTTCCGGGCTAATTCTATGTAATTTACCTGAGCTTTAGTGGTAATTTCGCCCGTCAGCAGCATTAAGCCGGTGTTGACGACAACTTCTGCTGCGACGCGGCTTTTGGGGTCTTCAGTCAGTAAGGCATCTAAAATCGTATCTGAAATTTGATCGCAGATTTTATCGGGATGGCCTTCAGTGACCGATTCAGAGGTAAACAGGTAGCGGCGTGACAATGATTATTTCTCCTTAGATAGGGGCTCTTCCTGCGCGACATCGACGACCAACGAGTTATTTTTCAGGTAAAGGCTCAGAATGATCGCGTCTGGGCTACCGTCGAATTTTTGTCGATCTGCAGAGCCGTGTTGAAGCAGGGTTTGAGACTGGGTAAAGTGACACTACTATAGCAAAGTCAGTTCCGGGAAGTCCCTAAAAACTGAGATTTTTTAGGATTGTCGATCGATCTTGGACACGGCTCGTCTATCTCCTAACCTGACAAAGGTAAGATACAGTCAGGGTATCGCCTTGCGGAACGACTATGGCAGGACTCCAAAAATTACCAAACTTGATCCAAACAGTTGCCGACCTAGAATTTCCCGGCGGCCCCATACCGCTTGACTCTCGATTTTATATTGATCGCTCAGGGGCCGAAGCCCTGGCCTTTGCAGAAATTAGCAAACCCGGAGGCCTAGTTCGCATTAAAGCTCCCAAAAAAATGGGCAAAAGTTCGCTGATGCTGCGGATAATTCACGCGGCAGTCGATCGTGAATACCGCACAGTAACTGTAGACTTTCAGCAAGCCGACACAGAGGTTTTTGCTAATTTAGATAAATTTTTGCGCTGGTTTTGTGTCAATGTCGCTCGGCAACTAAAACTCGAATCCAATATTGATGAATGCTGGGATGAAGATATGGGCAGCAAGGTAAGCTGCACTATTTACTTTGAAAACTATTTGCTCGAACAAATTGACAGCCCCATTGTCTTGGTGATTAACGAAATAAATCGAGTATTTGAACGCACCAATATTGCTCAAGATTTTCTGTCAGTGATCCGTTTTTGGTACGAACAAGCTCGCGCTAGCACAACTTGGCAAAAACTCCGCATTGTTGTCATTCATTCGACAGAGATTTATCTTGCTTTGAATGTTAATCAATCTCCATTTAATGTAGGGATGCCGATTCAACTCTCAGAATTCACTGCTGAACAAGTCCAAGATTTGGCGTGCAGATACAGACTAAACTGGAGCGATAGCAATTCGATAGAGCAATTAATGAACATGGTAGGCGGGCATCCTTATTTAGTGCATTTAGCGCTGTATCATCTGGCAATTTTGCAACAAAACCGCCTGTCGGTCGATCGGGATGAGCCTGGGGAGGAACTGGGGCGAGCCGAGTTGGCAGAATTGTTAATAGCAGCTCCTACTCACAGCGGAATTTATAGCGACTACTTGCAAAATCAGTCGATCGCCATTCAACAGCAGCCCGAACTCGCCTCCGCATTCCAACAAGTTGTCGATGCTAAAAATAGCATTCACCTCGGACCTTTGATTGCTTATCAGTTAGAGAGCATGGGACTTGTCAAATTAGAAGGAAATAACTGTAGTTTATCTTGCGAATTATATCGCCTGTATTTTCAAGGACAAAATTTGTGCGAGGACAAGTTGTCGATGGTTGGTTTTGAGGAGTTGCTGCGAGAAAATCAAAGGCTGCAAGCTTTGGTGAATGTGGACGAACTTACTCAAATTGGTAACAGACGATATTTTGATAGTTGCTTGCGAACGGAATGGAAACACATGGCTCGCAATGGGTATCCGATATCTTTAATTTTGTGCGATCTCGATTATTTCAAAATATATAATGATACCTACGGACATCAAGCAGGAGATGAGTGTTTGCGATCGGTAGCTCAGACAATTCGCCGATCGCTCCAGCGTCCTGCTGATGTAGCTGCTCGCTACGGGGGCGAGGAATTCGCTGTGATTTTACCGGAAGCTGATGGATCGGCGGCTCTGGTTGTTGCCGAACAAATTAGAGCGAAAGTGAAAGCTTTGAATATTGTTTTTAACCCCGATTGTGTTGACGGTCTACCTAATTCTGTAGTAACGATTAGTTTGGGAATTGCCAGCGTTGTTCCAAGTGAGGAAAATGATGCGATAACGCTACTACTGGCGGCTGATGAGGCTCTTTATGACTCGAAAAGGCAGGGGCGCGATCGGCTCACTATGAGTAAGCTTTTAAATTTTCGATTTGTTGCTGTTAATTAGCTCATTCTGGGAGAATATAATTCGTTTCTACACATACAAAGTCCGCCCGCGCGGACTCTGAAGAAAGCGATAGTTAAGAATTGGGTTTGATGTTAATAGCGGGGGACGGTTCGATCGACCACCATTGAGTAAGCATCGATGCCACCAACGATATTTTTAACGTTAGTAAATCCTTGAGTGGCTAACCAGTGGCACATTTGAGCCGATCGCACTCCGTGATGGCACAGAACTAGGGTTTCGGTGTCGCGATCAAGTCTAGCGTCAATTTCACCCGACCATTCGGCAAACTCGCTCAACGGAAAAGCTACAAATCCCGGCAGCGCCGCGAGTTCAATTTCGTGAGGTTCCCGCACGTCTACAAGCTGCAATTTCTCCGCATTGGTTTCTGCTAATTGGCGAGCTAATTCTTCGACTGTAATTTGAGCAAAAATTTCTGACATTTGATTAGGAAAAAGTAGTCATAGTCATGAATCAGTCAACAGTCAACCGTTAACAGTCAACAGTCAACTGTTAACAGTGATTAATTGAGGGGCGCAGGCGGTGGAATTAGCTCCACAGGAGGGGTAGGTGCAGGACGCTCGTCCAACTGGCTCACGTTGTCCCTGGGGTCGAGACAAGTGGCGATTAACCGATCAGTGGGAAAGTCGAGCCTGCCGCTCAAACCGACTACGCATTCAGCAAACTGTTGTGGCAATAAACTGCGGCGGCATCCATCGAGCACTACCAGGGGAGCCGCAGGTTGAGTTCGACTTTTGCCGTTAATATTCACTACGCACTTAGCCAATTCTTGGGGACGCCTCACCCGCCGACAGCTAGAGAGCGCTTCGACACCCGGAATATTGGTTTTGCGGTTGATTTGGAGGGCGCATTTAGATATGTCGCGGGGGCGGAGGGCGTCAGCACAAGCGGCGGCGGCGGCCTCTGCCCCCACTCCGGCATCCATTAATTCCAGGGCGCAGACGCGATAGGGATTCCTATTGCGAGGGATTCTAATAGTGATGGCTGATGCTGGCGAGATTGGCAGCGCTGTTGCCAACAAACCGAGTGCTGCTAGCTGCGTGCCGAGAGCCAATATCCAGCGCGCGGTGGGGCTTGAGCCTGTCGCTGCTGGCTTTGGGGAAGAAGTGTGGGAAAAATTGCGGTTGTGCATGGCAGATCGAGTAGTGAGTTTTTTTGGCTGATTGGGGCGATCGATCGATCGGCTTTTCCTTCAGAATTTACCTCACATTATGGCTCGCGCTGCGGTCGATCGTTTTTTTATCGATCTTTGTTGGAATTTTGACCGTTACCAACATATAATATAGAGTCTGCATAAAATTGCATACAGATATTAGAGAGGAAAATAAATGTCTCGATATCGAGGCCCCCGATTGAGAATCGTCCGTCGCCTGAAAGAGTTGCCGGGTCTAACCCGCAAAACTCCCAGACGAGATTATCCGCCTGGACAGCATGGTCAAAACCGCAAAAAGCTCTCTGAGTATGCGGTTCGCTTGCAAGAAAAGCAAAAACTCCGTTTCAATTACGGTGTGACGGAACGCCAACTGCTCCGTTACGTCCGCAAAGCCCGCCGTGTCACGGGCTCCACAGGTCAAGTGTTACTGCAATTTTTGGAAATGCGCTTGGACAATACTGTGTTTCGGATGGGAATGGCTCCAACCATTCCGTCCGCTAGACAATTGGTAAATCACGGTCACATAACTGTCAATGACCGTGAAGTCAATATCGCCAGCTATCAGTGCAAGCCTGGTGATGTAGTTGCGGTGAAAAATAGAGAGCGCTCTCGCACAATGGTAGAAGCTAATCTCAAAGACCCAGGCTTGGCTCACTTGCCGAATCACTTGGAATTTGATAAGCAAAAACTGGTTGGCAAAGTTAATGGCGTTATCGAACGCGAGTGGATAGCTCTACAGATTAACGAACTGCTAGTCGTGGAATACTACTCACGGCAAGCTTAAGTTATTAGTCATCAGTCGTTGGTCATTAGTCATCAGTTGGTTGCTAGCAGAATAATTAATAATTGGGTACGAACCCAGTTATTGATTAATTGCTACTGAATAATGAGGACTAAAGACTGATAACTAAAAATTCATAATTTTCAACATTCCCACCCCCTAAAAAGGGATGGGATTTTTTGAAGGTTTCGGTTGTTAATATCGTTTCCGGTGGGATGTCCCCGACAAAAATTATTCCCTTAAAAAGTTTCTTCTCCGGTTGGTTCCTGGTGGACAAGACCTCGCTTTTGAAGGCGATAATTCGCTACAACGGGGTAAACAACACCGCGTATCCGATTGATCGCACCTACTGGACGATGAACTGCTAAGCCGTTCCAGGGAGAATATCTCAGGTTTTCGTTGAAATCAGATTGTTTTTCATAATCAATAATCTGATGCTTGACGGTGAGACGACCTATTCTCAAGAAGGGTGATTCTTTTTCCTTCCAGACATTGATGCCATCGTCGATCGGCATTTTTAGGCTGGTTTGGAACTGAATGCCAAAATCCCAACAGTATTGGGCATCAGGTTTCGCCAAGGCTTGAATTAGATCGTCCCTGTAATAATTATCTGGTTTATTGGGATCTAAACCCAAGGCTTTAGCGCGATCGACAAAAGGAATTTTAGGAATTCCCGGTCGAGATTGTTCTGGAATTATCTCGTGCGGTGGTTTGCATGAAACCGGAGTAAACCCATACTTAATTACCGCAGGATATTCGACAGGAACTAGACCAGGCTGGGAGGGATCGAAACCGGGATTGAGACCCAAAGCAGAGGGTGAACCGCTCCAATATTTGGCTGTTAGCAAACTCTTCGGAGTCCGGCTACCCGTAAGCGTTGAGACCGCTAGAAAGTGTCTGGGATGTCGGATTAGCCACTTTTTCAATGTCTCTGGTGATTCAACCAGAGCCGAAAAAAAGCCGTAGTAATCTTTGATGGTTTGGCTCACAAATATTTCTGAATTGTGAACAATGATGTCCTGGGTTTTTGACTCATGGCTTTGCGCGAGTCGTTCCCCTTCCACCCCCATCACTTTCAGTGAGATTGAGCGCGAATCTTTTTGGTAATCAGGGTATACTTTGGTAGCCCCGTTAGCAAATCGCAACCAAACAGGATATTGTTTGGGTTTTGCTAGCAAACCTTGCTTAAGGGAAATAGCATTGAGTTGCGAAGAAGTTAACGAAGCGCGTTTGCCCAATTCTCGTTTAATCGCTTCCTCATCAAAGTCAAAAATTTCCAGAGTTCCTTTAACGCAAGCATGAGTTTTGGCGTGAGTATCTCGCAGCGCCCGCTCCTTATTGCCGTAAAGATTATCCATCCGAAGCTTGGCCTGCTCAACCAAAAGATCGTAATATTTGCGTTCGTCTTGTTCGGGATATTCGGTAAATAACTTTTTGTTCATAACATAACCTTCGGTTAATCGCTAAAAAAGGTTCTACACAAACCGTTGCATCTGTTAAGCAGTATAACTGCTGGTGCAATTGCTCCCGAATTGCCGTAGGCGATCGCTTGCGAAAATATCGCCTTTTTCTTCCTCATTTTTGAGGGCGCAGGTGTCTTTGCGCCCCCACTACCTTGAGTCTTAGTTGTCAGCTACAACTTAAAGCTCGAAGGAGACTTTGTACTTGGGATCGCTTGGAGGAACATTACGATTCACTAAATCAGAGACTGTTTTGGTATTTTGGATAATTTCCCAACCAACCTCAGAAAAAGTTTCCTTATTGAAGACTTTAGGCGATAACAAAGGATTAGTTAAAGCCTGGGAGAAAGCATCAATGCCAATTATCCGTGCTACTAAAGGCGGAATTGCTGAATTTTTCCGGACATCTTCAGCATACAATCCGACAAATAGTTCAATCTTATCAACATGACCGTACAAATCTTTTAATTTTTGTTGAGCGTATTCGTCACCCGTAATTTGATTGAAATCAGTCACCCTGGGATAACCACACATTTCGCGGTAATCGTTATAACTGGCTAACTGCGCCTGCCGTCCGAGTTTAATAGATGCTAGTTCGGTAGCATCAATAAATGTATAGGGTGTTCCTGCAATCTTAAAATCAGGTGTGTTAAACAAACCAATTCTAGTGCCTGGTTGGGAACAAGTTTCTTCCATCAATGCACCCAACCCTTTATCTATTAACATCTGATTATTCCAGAGGGAATCGTACATGGATTTTTCTTTACCGTCATAGATAAAGGTTTCAGGAACTGCACTATGCCAGCGATAGACAAAACTAAACTCAATCGCCATCCAATTTTCTCGATACCAACTTTCCTTGGTAAAAGCTTCAGGATCGGCAAAGAACCTAAAATTATAGGGCGTAATGTGGAAAATGTACTCTTCCATAATGATATTGAGAACAATCACCATGAGAATATTTCTCGCGGTTTGGAAGAGCCTCTCATCGTCCCATTGCGGATAGCTTTTGGACAAAACATCACAAATTCGATTATGCTCCCTGATACATAAAGTGTTGAGCATGACATAGCCAACTTGGACGTTTGCCCGTTCAACTCCCATTGCAAATAGCTTGCTTTTCTTTTCGGGGGGTTGTCTTTTCTCATCATTAAGGGGTGCATGAAGACCTTCAAATTGAGGATCGATAATACCCTGCTCAGGATCGGCATAATAAAAGAGTGGATACTCTTCTTCTACGCCATCTTGGCGCTTGAGTTTTTGGGTTTTAAATTTACCGTCTTTGAAAGCTCTGAGCATATTTGTTTGTTTGCGGGTCAACCCGTAAACATTACACATATCAATCTGATGGTTGGAGGTATTTTTGAAGCGGTTTTGCTGATCTATCCGCAGAAAACTATCTGTAAACCATTGCACCCAATAGGGAAAGAGCAGAGTCGATTTTTCCGAATAAATGGTTTTTCCATCTCTTTTTTGGAATAAGGTCTTTAATTTGTCCAGTGGTGGTAAATTCCCTTCTTTGTTAAATTCTGGGTCAGGAGGTAAATGTCGCCCAGTATAAGTCTTGTCTGTAAGTGAATCCCAAGAGATATAGGTATCAGTTTTCTTGGGAATATCTGTCCCTGGAATTTTGGGATCTAAGCCCATTAAGCTATAGGGAAGCGGGCGAGTCGGAAGTTTGTAAATGATACTATTGAGAAAAAATTTGTTTAGTTTACGTTTCAGAGGCTCGTAACTTTGAACTAAATCCCAAATTGGCTTGAAATGAGTCAACGTATATGCTAAAGCTTTGTTGCTCAATCCATCTCTAGATGTATCTCTTGTCATGATTGCTTTTCCTTTCGAGTGTTGGAGATTAGATAGATTACAAACTCTTCTTATGTTCGGTTCTGAGAGCTTGATAAAGTTTTATCATTTTTCTATATTCTCAATTACTTTGGAGAGAATTTTTTGCAGATTCTTAGGTCGATAGTCTGGGCGTTTTTTCAATCGATTGATCGTGCTTTCGTGAAGATCCTCAATAGCATCGCCCACCTCGCGGAACTTGATTCCTGCCAATTGGAAGAACCCAGGATTGTTTTTAAAATCAATCTCATAATTGGGATTGATACCTGTGGGAATGGCACTTATATCGAATTCAAGCCCCAATCCAAGGTTACGGGTTGAATCGATCATCCATTGTAAGGCGGCATCTGATAAACCGCTGTATTCTTTCGTTCCACCGCCGATGCAGATATGCGAGCCGGGAAACCAAACTTGAATAACCCGCTGGTTCTCAACATCAGGATTTTTTTTCATAGGCGTAACATCAAAGATTTCGCGAACTTCGTCGATCGCCACGGCGTGCAACGCATTTTGAATTAACTTATTTAAAGTGGTGTCGTGGAATCTGTACCTTTTCTTGAGCTGTTCGTCATACTTCTTGAAGGCGGGTAGAGTAGGAATACCAAGGGCTCCAACGGTGTCGAAACAACCAAGCAAGGTAATCGGGACGCGATCGCCGTAATCTTCGCGGTAATTGGCTGCTACCCGATCCTTTGGTTTAATGTCTCGTGTACGGTAAAGCTCGTAAGCTTCTGATGCCCTGGTAATATGAGGGCGGGATAGGAGACCGGAGCAATAAATCATCCCGGTTAGACTCCTGACTGTGTAAGCACCGCGACTGAACCCGAATAGATATATTTCGTCACCCTTCTCATAGTTGAGAGAAAGAAAACGATAGGCATCTTGTATATTTTTATCGATTCCCAGTCCAGTGGCTCCGCCCAAAATCTTGTTACTATCCGATCCAATTCCCTCGTCATAAAACACGATCTGCGGAACCCCATCACTGCCACTCGATTTCACTGCCTGGGCAAGCTTAATCACATTACTTGGGTAACTACTATTGAGTTGTTGCCAAGTTCCATCACAGCAAACAATCAGACGTTTCATTTTTAAGTTCTCTCTTTGAATTTGAAAGTTGAGAGCGACCTGTCTTTGGTAATCGGTTACAAGAGAATTGCCAATTCCGGTTTTTCTGTCGCGTCAGGCGAGCCCTGCTAGTTTTTGGCTCGAAAGTGTTATGTGGCTGGGCAATCTTTAACTATTTCGATTGTCAGGATATTAGTCCCAAAACACCATCTATTTGAGTTTGTTGTATTAAAATGTTAATATTATTAATATTCCTTAACTTAAAAAAATCAGAGCGTGTAATCGTAGGTTTGCTTCTGGGAAAATGCTAGATTCTCCTAAAACGTAAAAAATTTAGAGCGTGTAATCGTAGGTTTGCTTCTGGGAAAATGAGCGATTTTCCTACTAACAGGAGTAGTGATCCGACGCCCTAGCTAACAAACCTTTAAAGACATTTACGCTCTGCCTTGTCAGCTTATAAAACAGCTATATCTTATCGATTTGTCTGTAGGCTGCAAGATAATAATGAGGTATTTGTTGCACAAGTAGCAGGTTCAATGCTCTGTTTGAGGCTAAATTTTGTTTCAGTCACTCTCAGATTTCCTGCGATGTGGTTGAATTGTTGAACAATATTGGGATTTTTCTGGTTTCTGAATGGGCAAATTTGTACTAAAACTTCCTAGCCCCGGTTTAAATTGAAACGTCCTAAAGTGGGGACGATCGACCGCAGCGACTGGCTACGAGGTTCTCGCACCAAAACCAAAGGCACAAGAGCAATCAGCCGCACAGTAGCCGAGAGGGCAAACACTGCTCCCAAACTCATGCCGGGAAGTTCGGCAAGAAAGCCGCCGACGGTAGTTCCCAAAGCCCCAGCTACTCCCGCAACCGCTGCGGCGATCGCAAAATAAGTCGAAGGTTGCTCGATCGACGCTATCTCCATTTGAATATTGTTAGTACACAGCCCGATCGCGCCTAAAGTCGTTCCCCCCAACAAGTGCAGCAGCGGCAGCCACACCCAGAGGGCAAACGGGTAATTCCCCGTACCCAACCACAGCAAAGGCGTTATCGCCACCACCAGCCCCACCGCAATTAGCAGCGGGCGATTTCCCCAGCGATCGGCCAACTTACCCCAAAACATCAGCAGCACTAGATTTGCGCCGGAACTTAAGCTGGTGTAAATCGTTACCAAACTCACATCCAAGCTTAAATTTTTCAGCAGGTAGATATTAAAAAAAGGCGCGCTGAGATTAACAGCAAATGTCCACACACTGAAGTAAAGAATAAATATTAAAAAATTAGAATCTTTCAGCACAGAAGGCACAAAATCTGTTATTTGCTTTGCTTTTTTCTCTGTAAGTTGATCGCTCTGTGCATTTTTTTTGTATACCTGCGGATTCACATCAACCATCAAGGATTGACACCCCAAACTAATCATTCCCGCCAAAACACCCACCAATACAACAATACCGTAGCCCAAAATTGGGCCGCCGTCCCAAGTTGACACTCCCAATCCCATCAACGGCACTGCCAGCAAAGTGATGAGGCTGACAGCACTGTTGCGAAAGCCAAAATACCGTCCCCGCAAGCGCTGAGGAACCACAGCAGCCATCCAACTGAACCAGCTAGAATTGGCCAAAGCTGCCAGCATACTAGCTGCTACGACTGTTACCAGTGTCCATTGCAGCAGTTGGCGGAGGTCTGCGTGCTGGGAACCCCAAACAATTGCCACCGCCAGCACCAGCCACAGCAGCCGCGAAACGCTGAATACAAATAGGTTGTACGAGCGGCGGGTGGTTGTCCGATCTGCGATGTAGGCTCCTAATGGTTGCAGGAGATTTACCACCATCGGAATAGCAAAGAATATACCTATTTCCACGCTACTTGCGCCGAGTTGCAGCAAGAAGTTGCTCAGCAGCACGCCGGTGGTCGCCGACTCGAAGATAGTGGCAAAAACGCCGTCTAGAGTTGAGGCTTTCAGGGTCGATCGAACGTCTTTTTTGGAAAATTTGAGAGCTATTTTTTGAGAGAGAACGAGCTGAAATATTTTCGGGTCTACTATTTCTACTATTTCTGCAGTCTGAAGAGATAGAGGTTCATTTAACTCTGCAACTGGTTCAACCATAGTCAATCGATTTTAGATTTTAGGTTTTAGATTGTAGATTGGATAATTGAAGTAACAGGGTTAGATAAAACCAGCCCCACCTTCAAGAGGCTAACTCGAAAGTAGGACTGGCACGTCCGGGTAATTCAGATCAATATAAATGACTTGCAATCGCTAGGACATCAACCGGTTGGGAGATATAAATTTGCTAATTGTGAAAAAGTAGGTTTTAGGGCTTAACCAAGAAGCGAGCGCAGCATTTGGCATACCAAAAATTTCTCGAATTCCGCCTCAAACAAGTCTCCCCAAGGGCCAAAGCAAATTTCGCGCGAGCTCATCGACTCGGCTCTGACACCTTTACGGCTAGGTAAATTTATAGAAGGAAAGACGATCGACTTGCCGAGTATAGCTGCTAACGATTTGTACCTAATTCCTGGAATCCGTTTGTTCTGTGCCAGCGCTCGCGATCGAGATTCCGAGTTTTTTGTGAAAATCGCCCCCAGGTGCCGGTAAAGCTTCGGAGTGGGTTATTGGCGATCCTCTACGGGGGCTCCGCTAACGCACCTGCTTTGCAAAACTTATCTAAACTTGTCTAAACTAATCTTTAGACACAATCCGAGTTCACTTCCTACGCTGTTGGGTAGACGGCTAATCCCAAGATAAGTAGGCTATCCCCCTCAAGCCGAGGGTTTCCAATTTAAAATATTTAGACTTGCGTTCCAGTCCCGATCTAAAGATATGCCACAAGCAGGACACTCAAAAGTCCTAATGCTTAGTGGCATATCTTTTTTTGTGCCACAATTCGAGCAAGTTTTAGTGCTGGGGAACCATTGGTCTACCAGCACTAAATTTGCCCCATACATTTTGCACTTATAATCGAGTTGGCGTTTGAACTCGTAAAAACCTAGATCCGATATTGCTCCAGCCAGCTTGTGATTCGCCATCATGCCCTGAACGTTCAAGTTTTCAATCTTGATTAGCTTAAAAGTTTGGGCTAAATAAGTTGTTAGCTTGTGAAGGAAATCTAAACGAATACGAGCTATCCGTGCATGGAGCCGACGGATTTTATGGTAGGTTTTGCCCTGATTTTGGGAGCCTCTTACCTGTTTTGAGGCTTGGCGTTGCAAGGTAGCAAGCTTGGTTTTCGCTTGTTTTAACGGCTTCGGCGCATCAAAGACCTGCTGAGTGGACAGCGTGGCAAAAGAATTAATGCCTACATCGATTCCTACAGAGCTTTCAGATTGTTGAACTGGCAAACATTCTGCATCAACGCAAAAGGAAACAAACCAACGACTTGCTTCTTTTGAAATCGTAAAAGTTTGAGACACATAACCGCATTCTAGGGCTTCGTAGAGTCGAAAAGTACCCAAGGTAGGAATCTTAAGGGTTTTGCCAGCGTTTAGTAAATAAAACTTTGCCATTAGAGGAATCAACTGTAAAAGATTGACCGTCTCGGCGACTAGCAAATTTTGGATGACCTGCCTTTCCAGAGCGATATCTACTAAAAGCATCTTTCAAGTCAATTAAAGCATTTTGATAAACTCGACTAGACAACTGGTTCATCCAGCCAAATTCAGGCTGTTTCTTGACGTGGTTGGTAAGAACTTTTTTAACTTCGTTGATCACCTTCGAGTCTGTGAATTTTCCCTCGCTATACATTTGAGTCCGCAAGCTTAACCCAAAGTTAAATACTACGCGCCGGAATCCTGCGTGTCTTGCCATCAAAGTCGCTTCGTTGTTATTCAGTTTGAGCGCTCGTTTGAGGGCAAACACAAAACTTCCTCTCAATGATTAACTATGGAGAATTTTAGCAAACTATTTGGCAATTTAGTCAAGCTCCACAAAAGTGTGGCTTGCTTCAAGGCAACTCACAGGACAAAATTATAGTTGACAAAAATTACGCGAACTGCTTATAATAACAAACCCTACAATTAAACTTAAATGTTTGAGGGCTATCAGTGCTAAGGCGTGATGTCGATCGCCCGCAAATTTACAGATTTCTGCATTTGAGCGTGACTAAAACTCAACCTGTATCCGGGTATACATTGCCAGTATTTGCCTGTGCGGCCGCACTTGCAGCTTTGCGGTGCTTGCGTGAGGGTATTCAGTCTCTAGATAGCGTATCAGTAAATTTACTGGAACCGCAAATAACGGCAGAAATTCCGATCGAACAGGCGTCTGTACTCAAAACTAATACCGCTTTAGGAGTAACTCGCTCCGATCCGGGGGACAATCTCGATCTGACTCGCAATACCCCCGTTTGGGCAATGGTGGAATTAGGGAATTGGGAAGAGGGAGAGAGGGAGAGAGAGGGAGAGAATCGGGGAGAGGGAGAGCAGATTGTGATTCTCGGCGGTGAAGGTATCGGGCGTCACACAGTCGGTGGAGGGGCGGCGATCTATGATTACGCAATGCGGCTGCTGCGATCGAATCTGAGCCTAGAACTCGCACGGGGAGAAAAAATTACTGTCACCCTGATTCTGCCGTCTGGGCGACAACTAGCCACCCGCACTTCTAACGAAGCTTTCGGCGTGGTAGAAGGACTTTCGCTGCTGGGTACAACGGGCATTTCTCAACCGCTGAGTGCGCCTGGACAGTTGGAACTTTACCGCGAACAATTGCAACAAAAAGCCGAATTGTTTGACTGTTTGGTTTTCTGCATCGGCGAAAACGGTTTGGATTTGGCGCGACAACTGGGGATTAATCCTGATAGGCTCGTCAAAACCGCTAACTGGCTCGGCCCGCTGCTGGTAGAAGCCGGATATCAGGGCGTGCAGTCAATTTTGCTGTTTGGCTATCACGGGAAACTGATGAAATTGGCGGCGGGGATTTTTCACACTCACCACCACTTGGCTGACGGGCGCAGGGAAATTCTCACAGCTTACTGTGCTAAAGCTGGAATGCCTGCCGATGCGTGTTCCGCAATTTTTGCTGCAGCGACAGCCGAAGAGGCTCTTGGGCAACTGCGGGCTTTAGACGCCGAGTTTGGGAGCAATTGGGTCGATCGAATTTACGGCGACATCGCCGGACAAATAGACTTGCGCTCATCGGATTGCATTTTTACTCACACTAACTTGCACATCCCCGTGGGCTCGGTGATGTTCGGGCGCGATCGCAAAATTATTGTTAAAAGTGATATAGGAGATACATTTTTGACCCAAATTTGTTAATGTAGTGTGAATATCCCTGAATTCTGTTTAAAACATCGGTCAGGGATAATATTTAACAAGTAATAATTCTCTGTCCCTAAACCTTAATTATACTAGGTTGCTTCGGGAATTTATTTCTGAAGTAAGAATTCAATTAATTAGGGTAAGGCTCGAAGTAAATCTATGCTTGCCCTGTGCCTGATTAATCGACTAACATCGCTGACAGCAATCTAGTATGAATAAGATTTATTTCTAGCGACTAATGGTTCATCGCCTTCCTTAGAATTGTACTGAGACCGCGACAGATACCTCCGCTACTTTCTGCCCAATTAGCACTTAGCAATTACGCAATAACCGTGACTACTCAAATAGAAACTGAATCCGTTCTCACCAACTCTTTTCTGCAGCAGATCGATCGCCAGATCATAGTGATTCTCGACTTCGGTTCGCAATATTCCGAACTGATCGCTCGCCGCATTCGCGAAACTCAAGTATATTCAGAAGTTATTTCTTACCGAACTACGGCAGAACAGTTAAAAGCTATCAATCCTAAAGGAATTATTCTGTCAGGAGGCCCGAGTTCTGTATACGATGAAAGAGCTCCCCACTGCGACCCAGAAATTTGGAATTTGGGAATACCGGTGTTGGGAGTGTGTTACGGGATGCAGTTGATGGTAAAGCAACTCGGAGGAAAGGTTGAACGGGCTAAGTTAGCCGAATACGGCAAGGCATCGCTATTTATTGACGATCCTACAGATTTGCTGACAAATGTCGAAGAAGGCAGCACGATGTGGATGAGCCACGGAGACTCCTGTTCCGAGTTGCCTTCGGGTTTTGAGATCCTCGCTCACACGGACAATACTCCGTGTGCTGCTGTTGCTAACCACGAGAACAATTTGTACGGGGTTCAGTTTCACCCAGAAGTAGTTCACTCGATCGGGGGAATAGCTTTAATTCGCAACTTTGTTTACCACATTTGCGAGTGCGAACCGACTTGGACGACAGCTACTTTTGTGGAGGAATCGATTCGCGAAATTCGCGCCCAAGTGGGGGATAAACGAGTTTTGCTGGCTCTATCCGGTGGTGTAGATTCTTCTACTTTGGCTTTCTTGCTGCACAAGGCGATCGGCGACCAACTTACCTGTATGTTTATCGACCAAGGGTTTATGCGGAAGTATGAACCAGAACGGTTGGTAAAATTATTTAAAGAGCAATTCCACATTGATGTTGAGTATGTTAATGCTCGCGAACGCTTTTTAGCTCAACTTGAAGGAATAACCGATCCTGAAGTAAAACGCAAGCGGATAGGTCACGAATTTATTAACGTATTTGAAGAAGAATCGAAGCGTCTGGGCCCCTTTGACTACCTCGCACAAGGTACTCTTTATCCTGATGTGATTGAGTCGGCTGACACTAATGCAGACCCGAAAAGCGGCGAGCGAGTTGCTGTTAAAATTAAAAGCCACCACAACGTCGGCGGTTTGCCGAAAGATTTGCGATTTAAGCTGATTGAACCGCTGCGAAAACTGTTTAAGGATGAGGTGCGAAAAGTTGGCCGGTCGATCGGGCTTCCCGAAGAAATCGTGAACCGACAACCTTTCCCCGGCCCGGGATTGGCGATTCGGATCATAGGAGAAGTTACCGCAGAGAGACTAAATATTTTGCGGGATGCTGACTTCATTGTTCGCCAAGAAATTAACCGGCACGGATTGTACGGTGAACTTTGGCAAGCTTTTGCAGTTTTGCTGCCGATTCGCAGTGTAGGGGTGATGGGCGATCAGCGCACTTATGCTTACCCGATTGTTCTGCGGTTTATTAAGAGTGAAGACGGGATGACGGCTGATTGGGCGCGGGTTCCTTATGATTTGTTGGAACTGATCTCGAACCGCATTGTGAATGAGGTTAAGGGGGTAAACCGAGTGGTTTACGATATTACTTCTAAGCCACCGGGAACGATCGAGTGGGAGTGATTTGTAGTTAGCGATTAAGTAGGCGGACTAATTTTTTTGTCTGTCTACTTATTTTGATTTTGGATAAAAGGGGGATTCCCTCTGGGATAGGTACGCTTTACGGGCTTCAGGGGATGGGGGAGTGGGAAGGGCGATCGCTTTTATAGAACGCATTTGACATTTTTTGCTGTATATAAGTAAAGTGACTGCAAAATTCGTATCCAGCAGTTATGCCATACTCTACCAGCCTCACAGACGAAGAGTGGAGCATCCTCAAATCCTTGTTTTTTCGGGTTGTGACAAGGTAGGGGAAGAGAACGGGCAAATGCTTGGATAGAGACGTGCAAAATCCTCGTCAGTAATTTTGAGAGAACTCTGGTTGATGCGAGTGCCAAGGTTAATCTTTGTTTTATTACAAGACTGCGGACACTTTTTGATAACTAACCGTAGAATATGGCTTTTAAGGCGATTCGGCAATCGAACTACCAAGGAAAAATTAAGGTTTTCAGACTAGGAACTAAAAACTATCCAGACTATTGTTATTAGGCTGATGCTGATCAGGCTTGCAGCCGCTTAGCTCTCAAATGGGTTCTAGAAACGTTCGCCCGTTGAGTTACGAGGGCTCTTTTTAACGTGCTTAGCTTAAACTCCACTCATGTTTTTTGAGGAGAAAGTTTTATTATAATTTAAGCGTACTCAGCAAAACTTTTATTGTAGGGAGAAGTCTAATGATTATAACAATCATAAATCAAAGATATCAACAGCAACTGTTGACTTGTACTTTGGTTGTATCTTTAGGTTTTTTACTGTTCTCACCTGCTGCTACAGGCCAGCAAATTACTGCGTCTCCCGATGGCACCGAAACTGCTGTTAATGCCTCCGGCAATCAATTTAACATCAACGGGGGACAGATCTCAAAAGACGGCACTAATCTCTTTCATAGCTTTCAGCAGTTTGGACTCACAGAGGGTCAAATTGTTAACTTTATTTCTGAGCCAAATATCCGCAATATTTTAGGGCGAGTTGTGGGTGGTGATGCTTCTTATATTAACGGTTTAATTCAAGTAATAGGCGGTAATTCTAACTTATTTTTGATGAATCCGGCGGGGATGGTTTTTGGTTCCAACGCTCAACTGAACGTGCCTGGTTCATTCTTGGCAACGACAGCAACCGGAATCGGATTTGGCAACAATTGGTTTCAGGCAGTTGGCGTTAATGAATACGCTATGCTGATAGGAACGCCAAGCATTTTAAATTTTGGTACAGCTCAGCCAGGGGCGATCGCAAATTTCGGTCAACTGCGCGTACCTAACGGGCAAACGCTAGCTTTAATAGGCGGAACAGTTTTCAGCCCCGGTACTTTGTCAGCACCGTCTGGGCAAATTGCGATCGCATCGGTGCCCGGAGAAAACTTAGTCCGCATTTCTCAGGCAGGGCATCTCCTGAGTTTAGAAATTTCCCCCTCTTCTAATCTCAACTCTGCTTCTGTGCCGTTGAGTCCCCTCACCCTGTCCCAACTGCTGACAGGAGGTAGCAGCAACGCTACAGGCGTTACAGTTAACAGCGACGGAAGCGTACAGCTAACGAATTCAGACTTGCAGGTAGAAGCTGGCGATGTGGCAATTGCCGACACTCAGGCAACAGGTGCAAACCAAAATGTAGCAGTGTCTGCTCAAACGGCTACTATTTCAGCCGCGCATAACCTAACCCTACTCAACAGGCAATTACAGACAGCCGGTGACTTGAAATTGCAAGCGGGGGAAGCTGTCCGCATTCGCGACAGCGCGGCTAACTCTTTTGTTATTGATGCGGGTGGAAACTTAGCCGTACAGGGCGGCCAAATAGACATCCAGGCTCGCAATCACTCCCAAAGCTTACTGAGCGCTGGCGGCCGCATCACACTTACCAGTAACGGTACTGTATCCGGTGATGCCCTCTTCCGAGCTGGCAGCGATTTCTCAATTGCCACACTTCAAGGTAGTCCAGGCAACTTCGCAAGTTCAGGCGGTTCTACGATCGTCTCAGGCGGAAACGTCACTTTTGGTAATTACGCAGGCGCTTCTCTGGGAGTGCAAGCCAAAGGCGCGATCGCAGCCGGTGATCTCGCTATCACTTCCGCATCTAGCGATCGACCGCAGTTGGTTTTAACGGCTGGCAACGTACCCACTTCCCTTACTGGAAACAGCACTTTAGCACCCGCCAGTTCTTCACCTGCCAGCATTCAAGTTGGCAATATCGCGATCGCAGGTTCAGTTTTTTTAGGCGCTGCAAACAGCATTCAAGCAGCATCCATTACTTCAAATGGCGGAGATATCGCCCTGGTAGCGTCCGGGGACATCGCAGCGGAAAACCTGGATACTTCAAATTTAACGAGCAATGCTGGCAATATTACCCTCTACAGCACGGGGGGAAGCATCAATACGAGCGCCAGCACCTTGAACGCTTCCTCGATAATCGGTAACGGTGGGTCAATTTTCCTATATGGGACAAACGCGATCGTCACCGGTGGAATTACAACCTCTAGCTTCATTGGAAACGGAGGCAGCGTCACCCTTTATTCAGAAGGCAAAATCAGTACGGGCAACATCAACACTAGCGGAATCAAGGCAGGTGAGATCAGCTTCCTTAGCAATCCACCAAATCCTCCGGTGGAGGTGGCTCCCGCCCTGCCACCAGAACCACCAGCGCTCATACCTTCCCCGGTGCCAGCACCATCACCTGTCCCGCAGCCACCAGAACCACCACTGCTCATACCTCCGCCGGTGCCAGCAACACAACCATCGCTGCCACCAGAACCACCACCGCTCATACCTTCCCCGATGCCACCAGAACCACGAGTGTTCATACCTTCCCCGATGCCACCAGAACCACGAGTGTTCATACCTTCCCCGGTGCCACCAGAATCACCAGCACTACCTCGCTTTCAGTTCCCTGAACTCGCACCTCTAAACAATGGCTTAGTAAGCCTGACACCGAGTGCCCTTCAGTGCTTAACTGAGGAACAATTATTGGAGCAGCAGGCAGGAGTGCCCCTCCAAACTGCGCCGAAAGACTACAGCAAAGCGATCGCCTGCTACCAGCAGAATTTAGAGCTGGCGAGACTCTCCCGCGATGACGCTAGGGAAGGCTATGCGCTCAACAATCTAGGCGCAACTTACTACGCAATCGGAGATTATGAAAAAGCAATTTCTTACCAGCAGCAGCGCTTAGCACAAGCTGAATCCAGGGCCGATTTATTGGGAAAGGGACAAGCTTTTATTGGTTTGGGAGCTGCTTACGGCGCGATTGGCAATTATAAAAAAGCAATTGAATACTACGAGCAAAGTTTGGAAGTAGCGCACTCCCTAAAATCCCTTGATTTAGAAGCGAGTATCCTAAGAAATTTGGGATTAGTTTATTACGCCCAAAAAGAGTATACAAGAGCAGTAGAATATCAAGAGCAAAGTTTAGCGATCGCTAAACAGCAGCGCGATCGCCGAGGCGAAGCCCTTGCTTTGAGTAATTTAGGATTAGTACACTATTCCCTGACTAATTATGCCCAAGCAATTGATGAGCAGAAACAAAGTTTAGCGATCGCCAAAGAACTGCGCGATCGTTTCGTTCAAGGTCGTGCTCTAGAAAATTTAGGAATTGCTTACTATGCTGTCAAAAATTATCCTCAAGCGATTGAGTCTTACCAACAGAGTTTAGCCATTGCCAGAGAACTGAGCGATCGCCACGCCCAAGGCCGCGTACTCAGCAATTTAGGTGACGCTTTATACAAAGCAAAGCAACCAGCAGAAGCTATCAAAGCTTTATTTTCAACCATTGAAATTTGGGAATCTCTGCGGTCAAATTTAAAAAATAACGACCTCAATTTAATTTCAATTTTTGAAACCCAAGAAACAAGTTATAGTATGTTACAAGAAGTGCTTGCCAATCAAAACCAGCATAACGAAGCGCTAGAAATAGCAGAGCGTGGACGGGCGCAAGCTTTTGTCAGATTATTGACCAGCCGTTTTTCTTCCCAGTCAGCACAGGCTACCCTAAAGTCATCGGAAAATCAAATAAAACCGCTCGATATCCAGGAAATCAAACAAATTGCTAAAGAACACAATTCGACTTTAGTTTCTTACTCGCTTATCAAAGAAGATGTAGAAGCTGAGGGTCAAAGAAAGCTGCAAGATTCAGAACTTTATATCTGGGTGATACAGCCGACCGGGAAAATTGACTTTCGTCGCATCAATTTGAAAGGTTTGGTTGAGGAAAAAACTTCATTAAAAGCCTTGATTACTGAAGGTCGTTGCTTCATTCCTAGTTGCCTCGAAAATAAGAAGCGCTCCCAACCAGCTACAAATCCCACCCGAACCCGGCCTATTGTCGAGCAACGATTTTTAAACCCATCATTGCAAGAGCTTTATCAACTACTGATCGCACCAATTGCTGACCTTCTACCTCAAGATCCAGCGTCGCGAATTACCTTTATTCCTCATGAATCTTTGTTCTTAGTTCCCTTTGCCGCGCTGCAAGATACTTCGGGAAAATACTTGATAGAAAAACATACTATTTTAACAGCACCTTCAATTCAAGTGCTCTCTTTAACCAAGAAACAGCAACAGCTTGCTTCAGGAAAAGGTGCGCTAGTCGTTGGGAATCCTACCATGCCAAGTGTTGCCTTTACGACGAACCAACCTCCTCAACAACTGTCATCACTCCCACACTCTGAAGCCGAAGCGATCGCGATTGCTCAGCTTTTGAATGCTGAAGCGCTCACAGGCGACAAAGCGACAAAAGTAGCAGTTTTACAGCAAATAGAGCGATCGCGCATCGTGCATTTAGCAACTCACGGAATCCTGGATGACGAGGAGGGATTGGGGGTACCTGGAGTCATCGCGCTTGCGCCAAGCAAGGGTGACAGTGGTTTACTCACTGCTAGCGAAATTTTCAATTTGAGGTTGAATGCCGAACTCGTCGTTTTGAGTGCTTGCAATACGGGCCGCGGTCGTATTACTGGTGATGGCATCATTGGTTTATCACGCTCGTTTATTGCAGCAGGCGTTCCGAGTGTTGTAGTTTCTCTGTGGTCAGTATCTGACGAATCAACAGCCGAGTTGATGGGGGAATTTTATCGGCAGATGCAGCTAACGCCTGATATTGCCCAAGCGCTGCGGAAGGCCATGCTGGTAACACTGGTCAAACATCCTAATCCTGTAGATTGGGCCGCTTTTACTCTCATTGGCGAAGCTGAGAAACGTTAACCGGGAAAAGCTGATTTCTTCCCGTCAAGAGACCTAATACCTTCTCTTCCGTACTTAATGTGCCAAATTATCATTTTTCTCTTGTCCTACACCCCACGTCGGGCCCTTTGATATCAATTCCCGTTAGATCGGAATGTTTAAACCACAGAGAACGCAGAGGATACAGAGGAAGGGAAGAGAGATGGATAATTCCGATGAAGGGCAGATTTGATATAACTCACACACTCAAAGGGCGGAAGGTGGGTTGTAGTTGTTCCACCGCTGCATTGGTTTCAATGTTGTGACTTCGATCACTGGTAACACGGACTTGGTTCACCCAATATTCTCAGTATTATCACGGGAAACAACCAGCACCATCACTTGCTCTTAGGAGAAATCACGAGATGATTAAGGTGTCGAGTTCAAAATAATCCCATGTTTCAAGTTAATCTTCTCCCCGGCGCTATCAACGAATTAATTGCCACTGTCACCGATACTCACCGCGTTACCAAAGCTGACCGCTACGGCATGATGGCCGCTATCCTCGATGAGTCCATCAGTGAAGAAGAACGTGGCTCGCTCGATCGTCTGATTCGCTCCCTGGTCAAAGGTCGGATTCAAGTCAGTGATGAACTCTCCATCGTCTCGTAAGCAGAAAGCTCGTTGAGAACTCGACACTCTACAACAGCTTTCGATTGGGAAAGTTTTGACCAGTCACTGATACAACTCTCTAGAAAGAGCTTTTTGTATAATTCACTTTTGACATAGACGATTAGCCTTCGCAACTTTATAAACATTATGACGGATACCATCCAGCATCTCATTGAGCCACACATTCAAGATTTGGGTGGATTCCAAGCCCGCCGCTTGCTTCCCTCAGACGTTTTAGCATTGGTAGGCCCGTTCATCTTTTTTGACCATCTGGGCCCTGCGGTGTTTCCACCCGGCCGGGGCGTGGATGTCAGGCCGCATCCGCACATCAACTTAGCAACCGTCACCTACCTGTTTGAAGGTGTTTTGCTGCATCGTGATAGTGTCGGCAGCGTTCAAGAAATCCGTCCTGGTGCGGTGAACTGGATGACGGCAGGGCGAGGCATTGTCCACTCTGAACGCACCCCTGACGACGATCGCAGCAAAGAAGCCATCCTGCATGGCATCCAAACCTGGATAGCCCTTCCCGATGAATACGAAGAAACCGACCCCTGGTTTCGGCATCATCCGGCTTCTGAGTTGCCTGTTTGGGAGGATGCAGGAGTTTCGTTCACCCTAATTGCGGGTGAGGCCTATGGTCGCACTTCCCCAGTTCAAATATTTTCACCCATGATTTATCTGGACGTGCAACTGACTGCTGGAAGAGAATTTACCTTACCGGGCGATTACAGCGAACAGGCGGTTTACAGCGTAACAGATGGGCTTGCGATCAATGGAGTGCCTCTGGAACAACATCGGTTGGCAGTTCTAAATTCCGGCACTGAAGTAAACATTTCTGCTTCCGGCAAGGCTCGTTGTATTGTGATTGGCGGTGAACCTGTTGGTGAGCGCTATAAGTGGTGGAATTTTGTTTCGAGTCGGCACTCGCGCATTGAGCAAGCCAAACTCGATTGGAGAGAGGGACGGTTTGCTCAGGTTCCTCAAGAGACAGAGTTTATTCCGCTGCCAGAAGAGCCACCTTCTCAAGCAGAGCAACCGTTGTGAATAACCGCAGCGATGTAAATTAAAAAACAGTTTTTTGATTCAGAATTCGTCTTTTTTACCTGACGGGGTTGTCACCCCGTCAGATTGGTGGATTGACAGCCGGGACAAATCATAAATTTTTTTACTTGATTAGAGCTTTTGTTTATACCATAAATATGCAACGCTCATTAAGTAGGTGAGAATATTGTAGGGATGATTGATTAATTGGCCCTAGAATTTTAGGATGGTAATTATATCAAGTCTGAGCGATCGATCGCAATACCTGAGACTCTGGAGGCTTGACTAATAGTTGCACCAGGAATCCCAGTTCCGGGTGAAGCCGTCCCTAAAGGATTGGAATGCTTTCGTAACTATCGGCCTATATTCCGCTTCATTTGATCGAGTTCTTCGTCTGCTTCCCAGCGTTGAAACTTTTCTTCTAAAGGATCGGCCGCATTAAAACTATTATAATTTGAACTCTGATTCCAACCCTTTGTATCCCAATTTGGCTCTGTTTTAGTGGTAGTTCGAGTTGCAGCTTCTGCCGCTTTTGCTCGGACTTCTTTTCGCCGTACTTGAATTTGGCGGTACAGTTCTTTTGCTTTTTCAATCCGTTCTTTGCAGCCTTGCATTTGACCCCAGCGCTGATTTCCCTGACGCAGCAAAGCGGCTTGCCGCTCTTGGGCGGCTTGAGCTAAATCGAGCCTTTGAGCAGCTTTAGCTTTGTTGATGCGATCGTTCCAACGCTGAATTTCTTGAGCTGCGGAGAGAATTTCGGCTTGCAGTTTTTTCTCTTGTTTTTGGATATCGAGAATCAGCCGCAGAGTGTCTTCTTCTTGTTCCTTCAGTTGTTCTTCTATTGCCTGCAATTCCAGATGGGGATTGCTACGCAAAAATTCTTCTAATCTGGTTTCTAGAAAGCGGCTGAAATCATCAAATAAGCCCATTTTTTATAATTCCTCAGTCATTAGTCATTAGTCATTAGTCATTAGTCATTAGTCATTAGTCATTAGTCATTAGTCATTAGTCATTAGTCATT
>NZ_JAUBVF010000068.1:0-34261 GCF_036705685.1 Microcoleus sp. AT3-A2 | reverse complement strand
AACTCAATCCTTTTAAGGATTACCCCATAGAAGCCAGTTATCCCCCGTTTTCACGGTTTCGACTGAACGAATCGCACGCAAGTTTTACTGGATGGAAACCATCGGTCAACTACTACAAGTTTTGAGCCATACAACTTGCACTTGTAGGTCAATTGGCGTCGGAATTCAAAGAAACCCATATCAGCAATCGAGGCAGCCAGTTTATGATTAGCCATCATCCCGGACACATTGAGGTCTTCGATCACTACTGTGCCGTGGTTTTTGGCAAGCAATGTCGTTAACTGGTGCAACGTATTTTTGCGAATGTTAGCTATTTTTATGTGCAATCTCGCTATCTTAAGCTGTGCCTTTTTCCAATTGCGTGAGCCCATAGTTTTATGGCGAGTGAGCCACTGCATTCTTGACAACTTGGCTGCGTACTTTTTGTAGGATTTTGCTCCGACCATCACTTCACCTGTTGAAAGAGTAGCTAATGCTTTAATGCCGAGGTCAACTCCCACAATACTTGTTTGACATGACTCTTGCTGTTCTACGTCAAATCTGAAACTGATAAACCACCTGTCTGCTTGACGGGATATTGTACAAGACTTGGTTAATACTTGTGGCAACCTTTCGTAAGTCTTGAGAATGCCAATTACAGGAACTTGGATTTTGTTGTTACCCAAAATTTTGACTGTTCCTTCTAACGTGAAAGAGTCGCGCCGCCCTTTTTTCTTAAATCTCGGTACTCCCGCAGTCTTGTTAAAGCACCGCTTCCAAGCTTGGCGCAAAGTCATTAATGCCTGTTGCGGTGTAGATTTACTGCACTCGTAATACCACAGATTTTCTGATTTCACCAGGGTTACTAACAGTTTGTGCAGGTCAATAGCGGTGGGAAAGTTAAGTTTTTCATCGGGATGGGATTTGTTATACTCAAGAATGTTTTTGGTTAGCCACAATCCCCAATTCCAAGCATGGCGTGCTACTCCACAGTGCTGGGCGAGCATAGTGTGCTGCCTGTTATTCAGTTTCAATTCTGTTTTGAAGCCTAACAGCATTGTTACCTCTTGCTCGCTTTGAGTCACACTATATACTGATTCAATCCCTACTCATTTATTATGAAATGAGTAGATGTGAATAGGATTTTGGTTACAGCTTCTCACCCCATATTCTCGTTGAAACCCGGTTTTTTGGGGCAGGCGCGTCCAATTTAATTTTTCACTTTTTAATCTTTAATTGTCGCTCTCCTTCCACTTTGGCTTTTGACTTGTTAATTGCTAATTGCTAATTTCTGGTTTCCCCTTACCGTTAAAAGCTCCCACCTTTATATTTTACGAGGTCTAATGACATAAGGTGCAGCCACCGATCGGGCTAGCGCTGCGGAATCCAGTCCGGCATCGGGCCTGTAAACTCCTGCCCAAACAGCAAACAGGTTATTTGCTAACTCTACAATTTTTGCATCGCTGCCAGTTCCCCAGAGCGAAGGTTCTCGGCCGTCGGCTAGCTGCTGCGAATTAACCTCAACCGAAGATACCTGTCGCCATTCTACAGGAATCCCACCAACACCGTTATAAGCTCCAGACAAAGCTCCCGTCAAAGCGCAGGTTATTTGTCCGGCTATACCACAGCGGGCAGCACGCACCACTGACAAGCGCAAGTCTTCTGGGGTGTTCAAAAAGCAGTAGAAAGCTAAGGCAATGGGAATGAAATTTCCTGGGTTGACAATTGACTCGGTTTGTAATTTTTTCTCACCTTCGCCCTGTCTTTCTCGCAAAGCTGTGGCGCTTTTGCACAGATGAGTGGCGGCTGTTTCTAAATCGGCTCCCTTTTCTAGTAGTATTTGCACTTGCAGCAGCAGCTCTGTTAAGGCATTATCTGTTTTCAGGTAGGCAAGTGTTTGCTCGATCGCTGTCGCTGGGTCAAGTTTTTCTTTAAGAGATCGGGCGATCGTATATGCTACTGCTAAAATTGCTGTTTCCCATTCTGGCTGGTTTTCGTTGTCCCAAACCTCTATCGCCAGCATGATTTTTTCTCGCAGCTTGGCTTTATTTTCGTGAAAAAACATCGCCGATGGCAGCGCAGCAACTGCAGCTTCACCAGGGTTAAGCAGGGTTTGAAACTCACTGTTGCGGGGATGGTAGATTTCCGACTTGGCAAATGCTTCCCAAGTATCGCGCCAATCTTTTAAATCTAAACCCCTACACCGAATTAAACTTTGAGAACACGCTACCGCAAGTCTCCCGCATTCGGATGAGTCTTTGCCACTTGGGATTTTACTGTTGACAGAATTCAACGCCAATGTTGCCCCTCTTAGGGTCAATTGTTGGTGTTTCGTCAGTTGTAAAATCGGCTGCAACTCTTCTGTTTCGGGGGGAATACCCACGAGTTGCCTCTGGTATTGCAGGCCTATAGAGTCTCCTAAAACTGCCCCCAAGATGGTTCCTTGAAACTTGCTCAACAGGGAATGCCGCATTTGAATTTAACTCAAGTTGTTAGTAATTGGTAATTGGTAATTGGTAATTTAGAATTCTTCTTGGTTTGCTTCTTTACCTAGCTCTTTTGATTAATTTGAATTCCGCCCAAACATATAAGGGCTGGTTTTCCATCTAAAACCTGCCCTCATCCGATCGCTACCATCGGTAAATTTTTAATTTTTAATCAGGTAACTAACTAGAGCTTGCAGCCCCAGCCGATAACTTTCTGAGCCAAAACCGCTGATTTGCCCGATCGCCACCGCTGCTATAAACGAGTGATGCCGAAAAGCTTCCCGTCGGTAAATATTGCTCAGATGAACTTCTACCGCAGGGATATTCACCGCGGCGATCGCGTCTCTAATTGCCACACTCGTATGAGTATAAGCTCCAGCATTAATCAATAAGCCTTGGTGCTGCCCTAACATCGAGTGAATTGCATCCACCAACACCCCTTCATGATTCGACTGCTGAATAGAGACTTGCACCTGGAGGGCTTGCGCTTCTTGTTCTAGCAACTTGTTGATATCATTTAAAGTCGCAGAACCATAAACTCCAGGTTCTCGCTGACCCAATAGGTTCAGATTAGGGCCGTGAAGTACCAGGATATTTAACAATTTTTAAAATTCCAGCGCAACAAAAATTATGAGAATTTTGACTTGGAATTTAGAACCAGTCTTCAACCTCAAAGCTCAAAGCTCAAAGCTCAAACTTCCAATCCAGTCCCGACTATCGGCGATTTCTCGGTTGGTTGACAGGAATACGAATCGGTTCGAGTTCCGGTTGAGCTTCAGGATTCAGCAATCCTTCTATCAGCTTGCGAACCCATTCTTTAATTTGTTCCAGCACCTTTTCAATGTTTTCCATTGAACGGATAGCTCCTTTTTTTATAGTCTAGATTGCTAAACCGACGGCTAAATATCTGAAAATAAGCAAGCACGACTTTGAAACCAAAGGTCAAACTTGCTTTCTCGCTTGCTAGTTGTTTTGAGCAAAGGAGAGAGTCAGTATATTGGCCAATCAGTCCTATCTTATTATCATAACGAATCTTTACAGATAATCAAGAGGTAAAAGGAAAATTGCCGAATTATATCGGAGTATAGAGTGTTAAATAAAGCTTAAGCTTACGCCTGACTATTGACAATTGACAAATCGTAGGATTTTTTTCTACGCTTTTGCCAACAATAATTTACGCCGGAGTCGATCGAGCGCCGTACAGCTACTCAGATTCCGAATCCAATCGCGGCCTCTGGCATCCCCAAATCGGTATTCAAAACTTTCTACGTCGCCATCGGGGCCCGCTAAACCGACATAAACCAGTCCGACAGGTTTAGCGTCTGTGCCACCTCCGGGCCCGGCGATGCCTGTAATGCTCAATCCCCAATTTGTATTGAGGCTGGAGCGAACTCCCGCACCCATTTGTTTTGCCACTTGGTGGCTGACTGCCCCAAACTCGGCTAAATCTTGCGGATTAACACCTAATAATCCTTCCTTAACCCGATTGTCGTAAGAAATAATCCCGCCTAAAAAGTAGCTCGAACTGCCGGCAACACCAGTCAGCATCGCCCCCAATCCACCTCCGGTGCAGGATTCAGCCACGCTAAGAGTTTGCCCCGCATCGAGCAACAATTGGCCCACAGTCGAAGCGAGGGTATCGCTATCAGCACCGTAACAGTCTAAGCCGGCAATTTGCCGCAATTGTTGTTCGATCGGCTCAATCAAGTTTTTCGCGGCCACTTCCTCGTTTGCGCGGGCCGAAATTCGCAGTTTGACTTCGCCGTGATTGGCATAGGGAGCCACAGTAGGATTAGTTAAATTCAGAAAACTATCTACCTTTTCTGCCAATGCCGACTCAGCAATGCCCCAAAATTTCAATGTGCGGCTGTAAATAGTTTCGCTGCACCAGCCGCCATTTTTCAGGTAAGGAACGGCGGTTTCTTGCCACATCAAGTGCATTTCCGCCGGTACGCCAGGAAATGTCATTACAGTCACGTTGGGAATCGGCTGCCAAATAATGCCCGGTGCAGAACCGCTGCGGTTCGGCAGAATATCCGCACTTTCTGGAATTAAAGCTTGTTTGCGGTTGCTGGGACTCATGGTGCGTCCCCGCTGAGCATATTTGTATTCGATATCTGCAATAATTTCCGGCTTTTCGATGAGGGGAACCCCAAAAAAATCGGCTATCGTTTCGACTGTCAGATCGTCTGGTGTGGGGCCCAGGCCTCCGGTGAAGAGCAAAAGCTGCGATCGACTGACGGCGATTTCTAACACTTGTTTGATACGTTCTGGATTGTCCCCCACCACTGTTTGATAGTAATGAGGGATTCCCAGACTCGCTAATTCTTTGGCTAAAAACTGGGCATTGCTATTAAGAATATCGCCTAACAGCAATTCAGTGCCAACACAAATAATTTCAGCAACCATTCAATTTTAGATTTTAGATTTTGGATTTTAGATTGGAGAATTAATTGGGGAACGATAACAGTCAACAGTCAACAGTCAACAGTCAACAGTCAACAGTCAACTAACTATCGAGCGTGTCTCCAAACTTTCCAGCTAGCATATCCCAGCAAACTTGTTGCACCCATAGCGTAAATTACGCCGCTGGGAAGCGAAAAAGCTAGGGCTAAACTTCCCACCCACAGTGTCAGTGAGTAAATAAATAAAACCGCAAATCGATGGGATAGTCCGGCTTCTAGAAGTCGGTGGTGGAGATGGCGCTTGTCAGCAATAAACGGTGACTTGCCGTTGCGAAGTCGATCGAGAATCACCGCCGACATATCTAAAATCGGTACAGCTAAAATTAAATAGGGCAGCAACACAGAAGTAACAGCCGTAGTTTTAACTAACCCAATTACTCCCACTCCAGCAAGAGTAAACCCGATAAAATAAGCCCCGCCATCCCCCATAAAGATTTGAGCCGGATTGAAGTTGTAGCGCAGAAATCCCAAGGCCCCGCCAGCTAAAGCCGCTGCAATCAGGGCCGCCGCCGGTTGGTGCATCGCCAGACTGACAATCAGCATTACAACTGCTGCAATCCCTGAAACTCCGGCCGCTAAACCGTCCAAACCGTCAATCCAGTTGATGGCATTCGCCATGCCGACGAGCCAAATCACGGTAATTGGCAAGCTCAGCCAGCCAATATTAGTCAATCCCAGGGAGGGAACTGTGAGAAACTCAATTTGTACGCCTGCCATCCAAACGATGCTGGATACGCCAATTTGCATGAGCAAGCGTTTTAAGGCCGAGAGCGAAAATAGGTCGTCTGCTAAACCGATGAGGAAGAATCCGATGCCGCCGAGGGTGACTCCCCAAATTTCGTATTCGTCTTTGGGATTGAGAACTTGTCCGTTAGCATCGATGAAGCCTCCTGAGAGCCAGACAAATAAGAGGGCAGTGATAGTGCCGAGAAAGATGGACACTCCTCCCAAGCGCACCATAGGGCGCTTGTGGACTTTTCGCTCGCCTGGCCGATCGACTCGCCCGCTTTTGAGACCAATTTTTTTGACTATTGGCGTACTCCAGAGGACGATGATCGCAGAAACCAGAAAAGCGAGTATGTGGTACAGATACTGGTACGGCATCTGAAATCAATTTTAAATAGTGCGGGGCAATTAGGCTGTCAGGCAGAGTCTACTACATTTCAGATGGCTTATAACAAGGAAACATCTTGAAGAGCGACTGGGGGTTTGGGAGTCGGAGATTTGCCGCAATGGCAGTTGCCCTGGGGCGAATTGTCAGGTTTTTCATTTCTAACTCTCGAATTAACGATTTGAAATATCGACTCTTTCGCGAGCAAAAAAGTTGATATTTGGCGATCGGGCCCAGTTGAGCGGTATCTTTCGCAACCGACAAATACTGTTAGTCAAACCAGCCCCGCCCGACAAATATCTTTACTAAAAACCGTATTGGCGATCGATATTTTTGGTGAAAACCGCTTGTCAATATCGCTCCCGGCAACTCTCAATCTTTTCCTGCTCTTTTACCCTTTTACCCGTACACTTCCAACTACCAATTTCTCATTGCCGATCAGGAAAATTAAGCTAATGCCGGCACTTTCAAGTACAAGTGAGGATATAAGGGGAAGCGATCGCACAGTGCTGCTACTCGACGCAGGCAGTCGGCTGCAACGCTTTCATCATCTGGATTTAGCAGGCGATCGGCAATAATATTGCCAATCTCTGTAAATTCTGATGTTCCCATTCCCCTGGTGGTCATCGCCGGCGAACCGAGTCTCAAACCGCTGGTGACAAAGGGCGATGCTGGATCGAAAGGCACGGTATTTTTATTAGCAGTAATATTCACACCGCTGACTAATTGATCCGCTTGCTTCCCTGTCATGTTTACCGATCGCAAATCAACTAGCATTAAGTGATTGTCCGTGCCGCCGGAAACGAGTTTTAAACCCCGCTGCTGCAACTGTGCCGCTAAAGCGCGCGCATTTTCAATTACTTGACCGGAATAAGTTTTAAATTCAGGCTTTAATGCTTCGCCGAAAGCTACTGCTTTGCCCGCAATGACGTGTTCTAAGGGCCCACCTTGAGTGCCGGGGAAAACTGCTTTGTCAAACTTTTTACCTAATTCCGGGTCATTAGTCATAATCAAGCCACCACGGGGGCCGCGCAGGGTTTTGTGAGTGGTGGTGGTGACTGCGTGACAGTGAGGGAGGGGGTTGGGGTGGTGCCCTGTGGCGACTAACCCGGCGATGTGGGCGATGTCGGCGAGCAGGTAGGCTCCGATTTCGTCGGCGATCGCTCTAAACTTCTCAAAGTCTATAATTCGCGAATATGCTGAATAACCACAAATTAGCAATTTCGGTCGGTTTTCTTTTGCCCGTGCCAAAATTTCGTCGTAGTCGAGCTGTTCTGTTTCTGGGCTGACGCCGTAGTGAAAAGCTTTGAACCATTTGCCGGATACGTTGACCGGCGAACCGTGGGTCAAGTGTCCGCCGTGGGACAAATCCATGCCCATTATTCCGTCTCCGGGTTCCAGCAAGCTCAAAAATACTGCAAAGTTGGCTTGAGCGCCGGAGTGGGGCTGGACGTTGGCGTGAGCTGCTCCAAATAGCTGTTTGGCGCGATCGATCGCAATTTGCTCGATGCCGTCAATAAATTCGCAGCCGCCGTAGTACCGTTTCGCTGGCAGTCCTTCGGCGTATTTATTGGTCAGCACTGAGCCTTGAGCTGCCATTACCGCTGCGGAGGTAAAGTTTTCGCTGGCGATGAGTTCTAGGTGGTCTCGCTGCCGCTGGAGCTCTTGCCCGATTAAATCGGCAATGAGCGGATCGGTTTTGGAAAGGAATTCTAAGTTAGTGTCCGTCACAATAATCAACCTCTTGACAAATTTGGGATTGGGAATTGGGGATCTTATACCGTACTACGGATTTCGCACCATTGACATAAATATTACGTTGTGTTCAGGTTAAGCCGTTTGTCCCCAACTCCTGACATACAATGAAATTACTGGTGTGAAACCTGTCGGAGGTATCAAATGTTAGTCATTTTAATGGAAAATCAGATGCTTGCCCCTCAGTGTGTTTGCCAAAGTTGTTTGCTGGCAGATCGCACAGGCCAACCGCGCTGGAGCGGTGGAGAGCTTCGCTGTGGACATCCAGTTGCTAAACCTACGGAAAATTTGCCCGATCGGTACGAGTGTCAAATGGGCTTCACGATCGCTAATATTAAATAATCATCGGGCATGGGGCATGGGGCATCGGGCATCGGGCATCGGGAATGGTGACTATTGAACCCGACTAGATCTAAGTACCCCTGAATCTACTCGACTCTGAGTGTGGGCAAATTCCGGGCGAGTCGGAACACAAACCCTGCTGCTGCGTTATCCTGAGTTTAATGGAATTAATAGTTAATCGATCGACTCAGGAGAGTTCATTATGACTTGGCGCGGATCTACAACTGTTCCAGACCGGATTTTTGCTTCTTTGCCTTATTTGCTCCCGTTGATTGACGGGCTGTGGTTTGGCAGGTTTCTGTTTACACAGTTTCCTGTCCTGCAACTGTTGTTGATACCCCTAGCTCCCTTGATGCAAATTTATAGTTTGCCATTAGCTAGTTTAATTATCTTCTTTGCCCTGTATTTAGGAGTAGTTAGAAACGAAAACATCAGTCACTTCATTCGTTTTAATGCGATGCAGGCAATTCTTTTAGACATTGTTTTGATGCTGTGCCGTCTGGTTTTGCCGATTTTTGATGGTCCCCAAGTCGCATTTATTGCGGAAACTCTGTATAACATGGTGTTTTTGGGCGCTTTTGCTGCATTTGTCTATGCAGTCGTGCAGTCGCTCTTGGGACGCTATGCAGAGATTCCTCCGCTTTCGGATGCTGTTTATATGCAGGTTCGTTAGTCAATTGGCAGTTGACAGTTGACAGTTGTCAGTTGACAGTTGGCAGTTGGCAGTTGTTAGTTGGTTATTATGTGTTGGTTCTAATGCCCAATGCCTAATGCCCAATGCCCAATGCCCAATGCCCAAAAACTAATAACCAATAACTACTGTATTTTCAAGACTGCCGATGCCTTCAATTTCAATGCGGACTCGATCGCCTATTTGTAGCGGCCCTACTCCTTGCGGCGTTCCAGTCAGTATCACATCGCCGGGAATTAGGGTCATTATTTGACTGATGTAGGAGACGAGAAAGTCTGGGGAAAATACCATGCGATCGATCTGGGATGACTGTATCGGTCGCTCGCTCTCATTGACAAAAGTCTGCAACTGTGCAGCAGGACTCAGTTCGCGGACAATCCAAGGCCCCAAGGGACAAAATGTATCGAACCCTTTGGCCCTCGCCCACTGGTTGTCCCGCTTTTGCAAATCTCTAGCTGTTACGTCGTTGGCGATCGTATATCCCCAAATTTTGCTGTGTGCTTGTTCGGGAGTGCAGTTGGTACAATGTTCGCCAATTACCAGGGCCAATTCTCCTTCGTAGTCTACCCTTTCCGACTGCTGCGGATAACGAATCGCTCCACCTGCAGGGATGACAGCACTCGGAGGCTTGAAAAACAACAGGGGTTCTTCCGGTACTGGGGTTCCCATCTCGGCGGCGTGATCGACATAATTTTTGCCTACGGCTACAATTTTTGAGGGAGAGCACGGGGCGAGAATTTGGTAAGTATCTGGTGAAAGTTCCAAATCGGTTGGTTGTCCTTTTAACCAGGGAGGTGCATCAAATACTTGAACGCTGTGGCTGAGTTGCAGTAAACCGTAATGGATGTGTCCTTGTGTTGTTTTTACTCGAACGTAGCGCTGGGCCATACTATTTTAGATTTTAGAGATTTTAGATTTTAGATTCTAGATTCTAGATTAAGAGGATATAGGCATAATTGCGGAAAATTAATTTGTTTATGCCCGTTTAAGATTTTCGCTGTGCACTTTTGCAACCGCTTTCTGTACAAATGCCGTGCAGCGGTAGATCCCAAGAGTCAAATGGTAGTTGGGCGACCAAGGCAAATTCAAAGATAATGCCGATCGCAATTTTTGATTCCCACTCAGCTAAACTGAGCATTCGATCGTAATAGCCGCCGCCGTAGCCCAAGCGATAGCCGCGAACATCGCAGCCTACTGAGGGTACGAGCATTAAATCTACTTCTGAGTGGTCTATTTTAGGAGCATCGGGCAGGGGTTCGAGTATGCCATAAGCTCCAGTATGTAAAGCATCTCCTGGCTGCCAGATGTGCCAGGATAGCTCTTTGCCGACACAGCGGGGAAATCCCCATTTGCGGGGAGTTACAAATAGGGGACTTAAATCTGGTTCTTGGCGACAACAGAAGTAGGCGAGGATTGTTTTTGCTTGGGTGAATAAGGGCGACTTTTGCAGGTGATTGCAGATGCGATCGCTCTTTTGTCTCCATTCTTGTGCTGATAGGGATTTGCGGGTGTTGAGGAGCGATTTTCTTAATTCGGTTTTAGTTAATGAAGGTTCAGCAGTATTCATATTTGCGATCGAATCTATCGTTTGAGTTCCAGTCCGACAGCGGTTGAAAACCTCTGTCTCACAGCGAAAGTCCTCTAAAAGAGGACTACAATTAATTGCGTTTTCATCACATTCTGTAGTCGTTTTAACCGACTTTAGCTTTGAGGCAGGGGTTTCAACCCCTGCCGGACTGTCGGACTGTCGGAAAGTATCAACAAACTGGATTTGAGAGCACATATTGTCTCACCACAGGACAAACGCTGAATAGCGTTTCATTCTCCTGTTCTTCTATTTCAACTAGCGATCGCCTCCCCAAAGATTGCAGCCCATTGAATAAGTCGGAGGGCGATAAATCGGCATCTTGTAGCAATTGCTCTATTGAAACTGAATTTGCTTCGCGACTGAGGTGGCAGATGAGGTTTTTCTCTAATTCTGACAAACGATTTATCTGCGGGTGCAATGTTGCTGCCAATTCTTCCCCTAAGAATAGCCTATCATATTTCAAAAATTCTGCAACCCTACCTCGGAATATTTCTTGAATGGTGGTGGCGACTATTTTCAACCACAATGGATTGCCTCGGTAGGTGTTAGTTAAGTTGTCCCATGTTTCGGGATTGAGTAAACTTTTTTGTCGGAAAATTTCGGCTGCTGCTGTACCTATGCCTTTGAGTTGTAAGCTGCGAACTGGTGATTTTTCTCCTTTTAAGGCGGTAATTTCTCTGGGTGGTTCCCAACTATTGAGGATTAAACAACTGTTGTGGGTTGTTTCTCCGATTTGTCTGAATAGGATGCTGTAATTTTCGCATTCTGCGCGGTAATTTCCTGCTAATTGTCCGCCGCTGAGAATGGTTTGCACGTCGTCGATGATAATGAGACAGCGGTTTTTTCGCAGAAATTCCATTAACACAGAAATTCGCTCTGGGATGCTGGTAGGGAGTTCGATTTCTGGTTTATTTAAGAGAAATTCTAGGAGATTTTTTAGGGTATTCTCTAAGGGTGGGGAGTGGCGGAGACTTCGCCAGATGACGTATTCAAAGTTATGCTGAATTTTTTGGATGAGGTGGAGGGAAAGTGCGGTTTTGCCAATACCGCTAATTCCTAATATTGCTGCGAGGGTGCACTTTTCTTGGACGATCCATTTTTCCAGGGTGGCGAGTTCGGATGTGCGATCGCACAATGATGAAATATGAGGTGCGTCTGCTAAGTCTAGTCGGGTTGGGGGTTTGGATGTGTCTGAGGTGGCGGGTGAGGGCGATCGGGTTTTTTGAAGTTCTGAAGCTTGGGTATCTGTACAAACATTGACGTTACCAATGTGTAGAAAATCATTGCCAAAATTTGATGATACGATGAATAATTGTCGTCTCTCAAGTGCCGATAGTAAATTCGATGGAGTAACTTCTTCACCTAATACATTTGATAAACGCTTCCATAATTTTGAAGCTACATTCCTGACGTGACCTTCGCTACAATGCGATACTTCTGCGATTTGAGAGTATTTTTTACCTTCCCATACACCCCCCAGGATAGCTTCTTGCAGATCCTCCAAATGTTCTCCCGTCTTAGCGAAAACCAGGTCATCGGCAAATCTCAAGACTTCTTTAACGTCCATCGGTGAGTTAAGTTTAGGGGTTTGACCTATTATACCTGCTATTTTATGACATTTTATGACACAGATGGCAACATTTGACTTTTTTTGACAGTTAGTGTCAGGTACAACAACTTACATTTTCTGACGTTTTATGACTGGACATCACTGTGAATATAATGATATTATCCAAATATAAGCGATAATTTTCCGCTAATAAACTATAGCAAAACATTGGAGTCTTAAGCTCATGGCTAACGAACCAAAAAAATAACGCAAGCTGAAATGTCCGCTGTCGCAAGAACAAAAGGAGACAGTCAAAGAGGTTGCTGATGTCATTGATAAGCATAGAACAATAGTCATAAAATTTACGGGTTCAAGCTAATAAATAGTTGTTTTTTCGCCTCTGATCGATATGAGAAATGATTTGAGTTTGTTTGAAATGATCGGACTATTTTTTGAACTGCTTTTTCAGCTAGTTGACTAACAGTATTGATTTATCGTAGGTATTTGACCCTAAAAGGAAAGAAGCATGGATGCACTGGTAACAGCAATCGCACAAATTTTAGATTACATTCACACCCAAGGTCCAGACGCGATCGCGCAGCTAACGGCACTACTCGAAGCTCTCAAAGTGGGATCTGTTTCTGTTGCGGCTCTGTTTGGCTTAATTGCTAACGGACCCGCTGTTATTGAATTTCTTAGCCAGGTGATAGCTTTAATCAGTTCAGGTGCTGGTGTTACGGAAATAGCCACAGCGATCGGCTCCTTGGCAGGCTCACTGGGATTATCTATTGAGGCTGTCATCCATATCTTACAAATGATCGGCGCTTTATTGCTGGCATTTTAAATATATCAAAAGCGATCGCCCTTCCTTAACTGAGGTACGATCGCTCTCGGCGTTGCTTAATCAGGATATCAAAAAAATAAGTTGAAAATCCCCAAGCTTTGTCGATACTGGTTTCTATGACTGGCATATTTAGCATTTCATACCGTAAATCAGCAACGCCTCTTATTCCTACTGACTACTGACTAATGACTACTGACTAATGACTTCATTTACTGTACTTGAGAGCCGTGGGCGCGGGGGTCGGAGCTACTTGTTTTCACAGGCCCTGTGGGGGGAGTAAAATTAGAAACTTGACCGCCAGCTTGGGCGTGTGGCAGAGGTTTTCCTGCAATTAAAGCTTCTAAGTTAGCTTCCATAATACTGCGCGGCATTTCGCCCATCGTTTCCGCAACGGCGCTGCCTTTATCGTTCAAATAGACAAAGTGCGGAATGCCATCTACTCGATATTTGGTGATTTCTGGCAGCCATTTGTCATTGTCTACATTCAGCATCACAAAATTCATCGGTTCGGCATATTTCTGTTTGATTTCGCTCAGATCCTTAGCCATTGCCTGACAGCTACCGCACCAATTAGCATAAAATTCCATGAGTGTCGGTTTGCCGTTTACCAAAGCTGTTTCTAATGGCGTTGAAGCTTTTGCCATGTCGGTGAGACTGCTTGACGGCGTTTGGGTTTGCAGCCCGAAGAAGATGGATATTGAAAGGGCGATCGCAGTTAACACGATCAATAAGTTTCTGAGGCGCGTGGCGACTTTTGTTTCGGGATTTTTGGCGGCGGGGGCGACAGTTGATTTGGGTGAATTCTGGGTCATAAAATAAATTGCGCTTTGATTTCTATGTTTTTATTTTAAATAATAGATTCAGATTATACCACATTTTGAGATAATCAGACCCATATCATAAAAATTTGTACTAAAAGCAGTAATTAGACCAAGTGCGCTAAAACAGAAGATAACAAAGATTGTTTGTAAATTACCGAGGACTTGCAGGGTGAAAAAACGGGTAACACTGACGTTTCCCCAACGATCGATCCAAATGCCTGTCACCTATCGACTGGCAAAGGATTTTAATGTTGCAGCGAACATTATCCGTGCTCAGGTGGCTCCCAATCAAGTGGGCAAACTGGTGCTAGAGTTATCAGGGGACATCGACCAACTAGAAGCGGCGATCGACTGGATGCGATCGCAAAACATAGGCGTTTCCCTAGCCAGTCGGGAAATACTCATAGACGAAGATATCTGCGTTGACTGCGGTTTGTGTACGGGGGTTTGTCCGACAGAAGCCTTGACCCTTGACCCAGAAAGCTTTAAACTAAGTTTTGCTCGATCGCGGTGTATCGTTTGCGAGCAGTGCATCCCTACCTGTCCGGTGCAAGCTATTTCTACTAACCTCTAGCCCCTGTAAAAACTCCTCTGGATCATGATCTTTTTTTTGCAGGATTCTCCTAATTTTGCCATTGGATGAAAAAAAACTCTTGGGTTTCCCTAATTCTACTTTTTGTTACTTATTTCACTTTGGGCTGGAAATTATCTGAGTTTGATGTTCCCCCGCACCTGACTTGGTTTCTAGCCATAGCTTCAATTTTAGTGTTGGCTGTCGCCTTATCGTTCCCTTTGAGAGACATAAAAGCCTTAATTGTGCGGTGGTTTTCAAGTGATATCGGTGCTTTTCTTTCTATTATTGTAGGAGCTTTTGTGGCAGTGGTAGTTTTTACCTGGATGCACCTTTTTGCTACTTGTTTACTCTTGATTTCAGCCGGAGCTTTGGCAAGACTCGATATTCAAATATCTGGTTGGAAAGATTGGCGGGCTTTTGCGCTATTAGCTACCATTTCTTTAGCAGGTGTGGGACTGGGTGGAGCGATCGAGTTTTGGTCAAAGACAGGCAGGCTCGTATTCTCTTAATTGAGAACGGGAAATTCATCCAACCAAATTCTATAATTCGCAACGGATATTTAGCCGAAAACTATCAGATCGCCCATCAATGAAATACAGCTTATTTTTGTTCAATCCCCCACCCCCGGATTAATGCCCCGTTCCGCGCCGTAATCATAGCAATTTTCCAGCCTCGTGAGGTAAAGCTTCTCAATTGCCGATTCCCCGTTGCGCGTTACTAATTCCCAATTACTAATTACCAATTACCACTTACCGACAAACCTGGAGTAGAAGTGAAAACCCCTAGGGCAGTATTGAACTGTAGCGACTGTTGCTCAAAATGTTATTGCCAAGAGCCCGCAAGTCCCGCAGCCAAAAACTTATCGCAATAAAAAAGCAGCTTTAGGGAGCTGCTAGTCAGAATGCATGAGGTATTGTTTTTAGAATAGGACAGGTTGAATTAGATCGGTGCTGGGTTACATTTTTTGATACGGGAGAGTTGATGAGTGAATGGACGATCGTAAAATCGTCACATAGCAGGGTAGCATTTATGCTAAATTTCCCGACAATCAAGTTAGCGTTTAACTGTCCTTGCGCCCTACAGCCCTTCAGCGGTGGGGCCATTTTATTTTTAGGGAGAACTCAATAGTCGGCTTTAACGCATCAGATGAGTCTGCCATTAGTTCTTGTATAAAATCTCCGCATCGCCACATCCTCATAATTATAAAAGTTACGCATCACATCCAGTCAAACCCGGTGGATTGCAAAATATTCGGTGGTTAAACGGACACACTTAGACAAAAACCAGTATTTTCACCGAAGTCATACGATTTTAGATTTTAGATTTTAGATTTTAGATTTTAGATTTTGGGAATGAGTGATGAAGCTTGTGGTTTGGATCTTGCGTAGGGTCGCATTATTTTTGGGAACTTGTATCAAAAGTCCTCACAAACCTGTTATTTTCTCAGCAACTCGGTTTCTGAATGTATCAATTGAGCTCAGGCCCGGTTTCTGGTTTGATAACTTTTTGGATTTCCTCGATCGCCCTATTCGCCACTGTTTCCGGCCTTTCACCCACACCAGCATACACTCGGACATCTGCTTGAGTGTAGAAACGCTCTCGCTCTTTAAAAAGGCTTTGCAGCTTAGATTTGATCTCGCCCTCCTGCAGAAGGGGTCGAGCGGTGTCCGAACGCAGTCGATCGTACAGTTGATCTACAGGCACATCCAGCCAAACTACTACACCGTAGTGCAAGTAACCCCAATTCATCGATCGCGTCACAATGCCGCCGCCCGTAGCCACGACCGAATTTTGATACGCAGACAACTCACCGAGCACTTTAGTTTCTAGTTCCCGGAAAGCCTCTTCCCCTTCTCGATCGAAAATCTCAGCAATTGACTGATTAGCAACTCGAACAATTAGTTCATCAGTATCAAAAAAACGGTATTTTAATTTTCTTGCCAAAATCCGCCCCACCGTTGTTTTTCCCGCACCCATCATCCCGACAAGATAGATATTTACTCCCCTCAACCCATCCACTGCCACATCCTCCGATATTTTTCTATTTTTTCAGGTTAATCGAGCCGTCACTGGGGCTATCCTCGTCATCAAACTCATCACCCTCATCCAATCCCCAATCATCCTCTGCTTCTGCCAGAGGATTTATTGGTGGTTCATCAGCGGGTTTAGGAATCTCCCCTCCCAGAGGAACCAGCACTCGATACTCCGCATCGTATACAGACTCAGTTTGCCCCACCCCAGACTGGCTCGGATCTCGATAGCCGTAAGAGTATACTGAGCCAGCCCAAGACTTGCTTTTCGGTTCCTGCTGAGCTTCGTAAGCCCGTGCATTTGCCGCTGGAACATCATTTACCTGCGGTTGATCGGGAAAATCGCGATCGTCCCCCCAATCGTCATCACCCCCTTGAGAGCCGGATTTTGAGCCATCTGAGACCCAATCATCCTCATCGTCTGCCGCTGCATAAGTCCCCGGTTGAGCGTAATTCTTCCCCCCATCAGGCTTCGGAGTTTCTTGCAGGAAAGTCCGGGTACTGTAATCCGCCGACGTGCCGTACTCAGTTCGGTAGGAACCAGCAGCCTGAGTTTGGCTATTTTCCCTATTTAGATCGGGGTCAATTTCCAGCTTTCTAGGAGGGGGAGGCGGCGTGTAAGGCGTTCTCATGTCCTCTGGGAAAGTATCGGGACGGCTGCGACTGTCGCGGCCGGTGCGGTCTCGCCTTGGAGATAGATAATTTGAAAAAGCGAGCAAACCAGAAATCAATAAAGACGTGATAGCTCCCACCGCCATGCTCAGCAGAATCCAGATAGATAAAGGCAAAGCAGGCGATCGAACACCCAAAAACACCAGCGATAAAGCCGGCTCCACATTTTGCAGGGCAAAAATAGTTAGCCCTACCACAATTACTAGCAAAAATACAGGTCGCATATTAAAAATATTGGTAATTGGTAATTGCTAATTGCTAATTGGGAATTGCTAATTCAAACTAACAAATCATCAATAACAAATAACAAACTGTCAACTGTCAACTGTCAACTGTCAACTAACTCCCTTCTTCTTCCTTCCAGCGTTTGAGAGGAACGCAATCAATCCCCAACTGGTCTAAAGCGCGAGCTACCACAAAGTCTACCAAATCTTCAATAGTTTGCGGATTGTGATACCAAGCAGGAATCGCTGGTACAATTCTAGCTCCAGCTTCCGCCAAGGTAGTCAAATTCCGCAGGTGGATCAAGCTAAAAGGCGTTTCGCGAGGCACGAGTACCAATTTTCTCCCTTCCTTGAGCTGAACGTCGGCCGCCCTTTCGAGCAAATCCGAGCTCAAGCCAGCCGCCAACTTGCCTAGTGTACTCATGCTACAGGGAATAATCATCATCCCTTGGGTACGAAAGGAGCCACTAGCAATATTAGCACCGACATCTTGCCAGGGATGGCACCGAAGTTTACCCATTGTGGGGACTCCTGCTTGTTCCCGCCAGAATTCCTCTTGTAGCGTCGGTTCTGCGGGCATTCGAGTGTTCTGTTCGCTTTGCCAAACCATGTAAGTAGATTTCGATGCTACCAGTTCGATCGCGCGATCGGCTTCCAACAAATATTTCAATGTTCGCACCGCATAAATCAGTCCCGATGCTCCAGTAACTCCTACGATTAGGGGGTAGTTATTCGTCATTAGTTATTTGTTAGTTGTGGGTTGACTGTTGACTGTTGACTGTTGTTAGTAATTAGTTGTTATATCAAATTTGTTAGCATCAGAATTCTTCCTATATCTCTTTTCGACCTCTGCGTGAATCATCGTCAATCCATTGTTATCTGCGGTTAATACATTCTCTTTTTTTCACCGCAGATATAGGCAAATTAACACAGATTCACGCAGATAAGTTATATAAATTCTGGTTGCACCGTCCGTGATTGTTGACTGTTGGCTGGATTTGACGCCCGACGATGCTATCGGATTTGATATTAGTCCTTAATTATTAATTGATGATTGCTGAGTATAGTTTCCCGCCCACTTCTTAATACTTAGTTGCTAGACAATGACAACTAAGTATTGATAAAAGTTAACAGTCAACTGTCAACTGTCAACAAATTATTCATCATCATCAAAAGCTTGGCTGCCGCCACCAACTGCAACTAAATCAATTTGCTGGCGGTAGTAGTCAACACTTTTGACTTGAACTTCTACCCGATCGCCCAAACGGTACTGATTGCGGTTTTTGCGGCCCACCAGAGTTTGCTGGCGCGATCGATATTCGTACCAGTCATCCTTGAGCGAAGAAACGTGCACCAATCCCTCAACACGCAAAATGTCGCTCTCCGGCGGCCGCACCTCTATTTCCACAAAGAAACCGTAAGACTGCACGCCTGTAATCAAACCCTGGAAAGTTTGCCCGGTGCGTTCTTTCATCAATCCGGTTTTCTTCAATCCCTGCAAATCGCTTTCGGCATCCTCAGCAACTCTTTCGCGTTCGGTTAGGTGTACTACTACCGATGCAAACTCTGTCTCAAATTCGTGGTGCAAATCTGGGGGGAGAACATTCCAAGTAATTTGACCGTGACAGGAAGAATGGTGCAAGTCAACTTTTTCCTTAGCCCGTGTTGTGCGGCTGCTGCGGCCTTGCTCGAACACCGCTTGCAACACCCGCAGCACCAGCAAATCGGCGTAGCGCGAAAGCGGCGAAGTGCAGCGCGTGTAACCCTCTGACAGCCCCAAACCGAAGTGCGGTTTGGGAGTTGTGCTGTAAACAGCGGGCTTCATGGTGTCTTCAAGCAGGTAGGTGAGAACTCTTTCAGACTTCAGGCCGGCAAACTGCTGGGTAAATCGCTGAAAGTCCAAGGGCAAAACTTCTTCTTCGGTTTCGAGATACAGTTCGCCTCCGAGGTTGTTGGAGAGTTTGATGAACTCTTGAATGTCTGCCGGGTCGGGCATCGGCTGGACGCGGTAAATTGCTGGGACTCCCAAGGCTTGCAGGTGGGTGGCGACAGCTTGGTTGGCGAGTACGACCAACTCGGAGACAGCCGACTGAGCGGGGGGAGCCGTTGCAAAAGCTCCTAATTCGCCTTCGTCGTCGAAGTGAGAGTTAGCATCGGGCAAATTTAGTTCAAAAGCTCCTCGCTTGAGCCTTGTCTGTCTGGCAGCCTGTGAAGCGGCACCGAGTTGATCTAGGAAAGGACGGAGGGCGGAGGATAAAGGGTGCTCTTCGGCATCGCCTGGTTCGAGAATTGCTTGAGCTTGCTCGTAGGTGAGGTGGTAGTCAATTTGAATGACGCTGGCTTGAATCTCGTATTCTAGGAGTTCTCCTGATTCATCTAGGGTGAGCAGTATGCTGAAGGTCAGCCGTTCGCTGTCAGGCAGCAGGGAGCAGCGCTCGTTGAGGGTTTCTGGCAGTACGGCGATGATTTTTTCTCCCAGATGGGCGGCCGTGCCTCGCTTGCGGGCTTCGCGGTCGATCGGGGTTTCTGGCTGCACGTACTCGGCGGCGTCGCTGATGTGGATTCCTATTTGCCAGCGGCCGGGCTTCAGGGTTTCGATCGACAAAGCGCGTTCCACTGGCGGATCGGAGAGGAATGATGTCGGGTCAAACTCGTTTTCGCCTCCTCCTTCGGAGAGATTTTCCTCCGGGGCTTGAGGGGCATCCTTTTCGCTGTTGCTTGTTCCCGGTTCGTTTTTGCTGAAGCTAACAGTCAGAATGTTACGCAAATCTAGGCGTTTTTTGATGTCGGTTTTTTTGACTTTGCTCGGCAAATTTTCGGCTGCTTTGATGACGGCGGCGGGGAACGATCGCGGCAAGTCGTGTTTGCAGCATACGATGTCGAGGTCGTCAGCGGCTTCGGCGTCGGAACCGAGTACCTGTACTACTTTGCCGACTGGGCGATGGGTGCCGAGGGGGTAGCGTTTGACTTCGACGTGTACTAGGTGGTCGATCGCCTCTTGGAGATTTGTGCCATTTGCGAGCAAGTCTAGTTCAAACAACAGGCGATCGTCCAGGGGGATTGCTCTGTAGCTGACGCGGCCGGTGGGGGTGGCGGTTTGCTTGACTCGCGCTAGTACCGAGGGGTTGGCGCGTTCGAGGATGAGCATGACTTCGCCTTCGGGCGATCGGCGGCGGCTACCTTCTTTGATGATTTTGACTAAGACTCGATCGCCATTCCAAGCTGTCGAGAGATGACTTTCCCGCACATAAACGTCTTCTGAGCCTTCGGCGTCTTGAATTGCAAAGCAAAATCCTTTGCTCGAACAACGAAGTTTTGCTTCTACTACGTCGTCTTCAGCTACTCGGCGATATCGGCCTTTGTCCTTGACTAATATGCCAATTTTCTCTAGGGCTTCTAATGCGATTTGAAGTTTGAGTTGACTGGTGGCGTCGTTGCAGTCGAGTTTTTTCTCCAATGCTTTAGGAGCCACTAATTTGTCTTCTGTAAAATTTGCCAGCAGTGCAGCGATAGAAAATTCCATGTAGCGATCGATCCTCTTGTTTCCAGCAATTAGTCTAAATTTGGGCGAAATCAGCCGCGCCCCCTCGGGCACTCGTAGTGCCTGCTTCCCAACAAATGCGCGGGTTGATAGGTGGAGACGCGAGCACAGCCACCTTGTTTCATCGCGAGGTTTTTTTGAGATTCTCTCCCGACACCGGCTTGGTGCTAATTGTCTGCTGTCTGTCTTTAACTGACTGCTGACGGTGCAGACAACTGTCCCGCACGCTATTCCCCAATACAATTTTTTAGCGTTGGTTTGTTTGCTTTTAGGTCAGCAGCGCCGAGCACTTCGCGAATTAGAAAGCCCCTGTCGGTTCTTAAAAGATGGCTCGATACTGAAAGCGACGGCTTGAGTCGAGGATGAGCCGATGGAGGGATGGAGAGGGATAAAATTTGCATTTCTTCCTTCTGCCTTGTTCCTTCTGCCTTGTTCCTTCTTCCTTTTGAAGTGCCTCTTGCTTCTTGCTTTAGCAAAGAATTTACCGGATCTTTAAGGCAAAATTGCTAGTAGCTCGCTGCTGCGATGCCCCTGTTTTTTTGCACGCGATCGGCCCTTGCGGACAGAGGTGCAACGAGCGGGTCGGGAACAATCTGTGCTGTAGAAAGTGCAGGTACGCAAACCGGAGACTTTTACTACTTTTGCTTAGTTGCTGTGTCATCTCCTATAGGTAGAAATGACGCCCGATGCTTGTTAGCTTAAACCGCTGGATGTGGGATGGGGTTTAGTGGCGTGAAAGGTTGCGCGGATGACTCACCTTTAATTTATTGTATGTTGAATAGGTGCTTTCAGAAAATTGTTTTCTCAGGGCTGTACTACACTTAAGTCATAAGCCCCTTCTGGTTTCGGGGTCAAAAAATTATGTTTGCTGAATTTCGCGCCCTTTATCCCGCTGGACAGTTAATTTGTGAGTTGCTGACTGTTCATCACGGTAAGTTTGTTGTTCGCTGTCTGGTTCAGGTTGACGGCAAAACTCTGGCTACGGCTATGTCGGCTGCTGAGTCTGTTGAGGATGCTGAAGACCGCGCCCGGTTGCGAGCGATCGCTATCCTCGGATTTGCTGCGCCCGATCGTGCGATCGCGACTGTTGATCCGGCTCCGGTTGCTCCGGTTGCTCCGGTTGCTTCGGTTGCTGCTGTTCCCCCTCCTCCTGCCGTTTCCCCGGCTGCTGCTGTTCCCCCTCCCCCTCCTCCTGCGGTTCCGGTTCCTGTTGGGCCGACAAGTGTTCCTCTTCCGGTTCTAGAAATGCCTGTTGCCGACGAAGTGCCTGATACACATCAAAGCAATTTTGTCAAGACTGAAGCGAAATTAAATGAAGAGCCGATCGCACCTGTACCGGAACCGTTGCCGCCAACGGTCGATCGGACGGAGGCTACTGGATTTGTACCGAAGCAGTTAGACTCGGACGCTTGGCTTTCTTCTAGCTACGGCGAACCGATCACGGAACTGGAGATGCCGACTTCTAGCCAAAGTGAACTGCTACAGGGTGCCGCCGAAGTCAGGGAATTGCAACCGATCGCAGTGGGAATCCCCAGCGATTCGATCGAGGATAATTCTGATACGATCGCCCAAATAGACGCCATCCTCAAACGGCTGCGATGGAAAAAACCACAGGAAACCCAGTGTCTGGAACACAATTACGGCAAGTCGTCGCAGAGAGAGCTTTCTAGCGAAGAGTTAGTAGATTTCCTAGAATATCTGGAAATCTATAGCAGAACCACTGAGGAAATCCAGCGGCTGGGCTGGACTGCCAACCAAGGAAAAGATCATCTCAAACAAGCTTATGGCAAAGAAGCGCGCCATTTCTTAAATCAAGTAGAATTGCTCGACTTCCTGCAATATCTCGAATCTTTGCCCTAGTAATTATGTAGGGTTTCTAGGTGTGATGTTTTGGAGAAAAAGCTACATATAGCAGTTTTCAAGTGTATGAAATACAGTAAGGACTTAACTATGATGCCGTATCATGCGCCCCCGCACCTGTAATTCACTCGCCTGAAAACTGCTATATGACTGTTAAAAATTAAAAATCAAAAATGAAGAATATTTCCTCATTTTTGATTTTTAACTTTTCATTTAGACGACAGCGGCGATCGGGCGGCTGGCGGAAGGACGGCGATCGATCACTTGATCTACTAATCCGTAGTCCTTTGCTTCTTCAGCCGACATGAAGAAATCCCGTTCGGTATCTTCTTCAATGCGGGAAAGCGGCTGACCGGTATGGTTGGCAAGATGTTCGTTCAGGCGGCGTTTGTGGTACAAAATTTCTTTTGCCTGAATTTCAATATCGGTTGCTTGTCCTTGAGCTCCGCCTAGAGGTTGGTGGATCATAATCCGGGAGTGAGGCAAACTCATCCGCTTGCCTTTAGCGCCGGCACTCAACAGAAAAGCACCCATGCTGGCTGCTAAACCGAGACAAATAGTGCAAATGTCGGGGCGGATGTGGTTCATCGTGTCAAAAATGCCCATACCTGCTGTTACCGAACCCCCTGGGGAGTTGATATAGAGGTAAATATCTTTCTCCGGGTCTTCGGCGTCTAAAAATAGCAATTGGGCAACGATCAGGTTAGCCAAGTCTGAGTCAACCTGTTGGCCCAAGAAGACGATGCGATCGCGCAGGAGTCGCGAGTAAATGTCAAAGGCGCGTTCGCCGCGACCGGATTGTTCTATAACTGTTGGGATCATTGACGCCTGCCTGCCTATTACGTATCTTTTTTTAATTTTAGCGATTAGGGCTCAGTTATAGTTAGCGATCGGTGGCGGGCGATCGAGAAATCGGCAAAATCCTTGAACTGGGCGGGGTTGGGGCGGTAATTTGTGGAATTTGTGGCGGGGGTGCGATCGGATTTCCGATCCAAGGGCGATCGAGGTTGAGGAAGCGGACATCAATAAACGTTAAATGTTGTTATGTGGCGATCTTATCATTGCGAGAACTTCCATCGCTCGATCGCGACTGACACTAGAAAAATGGTCTAGAAACTCCGCAGGGCGAATCACCAGCTTCGAGACAATCAAGCACAGTCTTCATCGGGACGCGAGTGCTGATAAAGACAGGAGTTCCCCCTAAAATGTCGGGGTCGCTATGAATGATAGTAGCTGCCTATTGCAAAGAAAAGGTTGTGACATCAAGACAATCTTCCTCACTCCAGGTATCACTTTGCTCGAACGATCTGTTAGTTTCCATCGCTAAATCCCCACTGGAATTCCATCGCATGAATCTTTTCTATCAAAGCTGAAACTTTAACGGGTGAATTATCAGGTACTAAATCGCGATCGAGTATTTGTTGAGCCGTTGCAAGATTTTCACTACCCATAGCATCACTCGTATGAAACACGAGACAATTCACTTGACTAAGACGAGCCGACAGGAGTTGCAAAAGAGCCATCAGGACACGATCGCCACCGTAAGCTCCGCATCCCCAAAACCCTGTATGAATAATTAAACTGGGTGCTTTAGAAAACTGTAAATGTGACTCAATTCGTGCTGCTGAAAATGCAGTAAAGGCTGTTTTCAGGATGTATTCAATTTCTGCACTGCTATAAGAACCCTCGCCATAGGAAGGAGCTTCTATCGCAATGATGTTTGTGATTGTAGGCGGGTTTAGAGGTTTTGTAGCTTGTCTGATAGTATCTGATGTAGCTCGTCCAAAGTTGTTGCCGTAAAGACCAAAAGGTCGCCCTTGTTCTGGATTGCGATCGGTAGAAATTGCACACCTCCGTTCCACCCCACGAATCAGAATCGGTGTAGGTTGTTCGCTCTCAACTGTCAATGGCTTAATGTTAGAATCTAGTAAAGCTTCTCGCAGTGAACTGAGTGATGGATGTTCAGCTACCTGCATTTCATCTTGGGCAAATAGCGAACCACCATAAGCACAAAAAAGATCGTGATGAGCGAAATTGAGATACCACTCCATCTGAGTGCTATTTTGGGATGGCTCGTACTCAAAATATCCCTTTCGCTCAGAAAGATCGGTCTGATGTTCGAGAGGAGAAAAATATTCGGGAAGTGGCATTGCATACCATCGGGAAAACGCTAATTGACCCCGATGAGTGCATCCAGGTGGACAACAAATGTCATAAACGAGCTTCTTATTAGGGTGGTAAAATTTTGGTGGGTGAGAATTCATCAGAGCTTGTGTATCAAATGTCTGCCTACTGATCAAGCTATCTAAGAAGTCGTTCATTGCTCTCTCCCTTCCAACATTGAAACACTTTTTTCAAACGTTAACCGCTAAAGGCTTTGGATGTCAAGACCGACTAGCTCTTAGATACCGGACTTCTTCAAGAAGTCCGGTATCTGGGGTATCTGGTTATTCTGTTTTTTTAAGCAGGCTTACTTATTGCTCACTACTCAAATTTTAATCGCCCAACTTCGGCGGTACATTCCATACAAAATTAACCACCAAAATAATACCGCAGTCACGGCAAATGCTAGGGAACCATTCAGCGGCCCCGCCCACGGCAAAAACCAGTTTTCATAAATCCAAGTGTAAGCGGTAGGAGCATTTTCACCCGTACCGATATGGGTTTTTAATAGTATTCTGGCAACTATACCGGAAGCAACAAACAGGAAAATTGCATTCAATCCCATAATTTCAAACGGTCTCCCCCATTTCCAATCCCGCACTTCTATTGTTTCGTAGCAAAATGCTAGCAATAGCAAGGCCCAACCAGCAGTAAAAACTACATAAGAACTTGTCCAAAGTTGTTTGTTGATCGGAAATAAAAAACCCCACAAACGGCCGATTACTACGCAACGAAACCCCCAGATTGCTAAGTTTAAACTGGTACGGGTTTTGATAGGCTGCACGCGCAGCCATTCTCCGGTAAAATAGCCGATCAGGACTGTGACAACTGCGGGTAAGGTACTCAACAATCCTTCTGGATCGAAGGGGCCGCCTTTGTACAGGTGTTGGCTACCGAGAATTAGCCGATCGACATATCCCCCTAAATTGCCTTCTGGCGTGAGTTCGCCGGCAGTGTACCCCCCTACAGCAAATACGGTTAATGCACCCCAATAGCCCAAAAGCACCGCAACAGCGAGCAGTTTTTGATTGCGGGGAGAGAGGTTGAGAATGGCGATCGCACTGATGAAATAAGCTAAGCCGATGCGCTGCAATACTCCCATGATCCGGATTTTACCGAAGTTTTCCACTGGGACGTTGTTGAGAAGTACGTCAAGGGCGATCGAAGATGTATTTAGCAGCAATCCTAATAGAAATAGAATCGCGGCGCGGCGCGCAATTCGCCAGTAAATATTTGAAGAAGGAAGAAGGAAGAAGGAAGAAGGAAGAGGGTTTTTGCCGGATTTAGATTTTTCCTTTGTTTGTGTGATTTTTGAGGTTTCTATTCCGGTTTTTGGATAATTTTGAATATATTTAGACAGCGAGAAAGACATCGCGCAGCCAACGATGAACAAGAAAAACGGAAATACTAAATCTGTCGGGGTGCAGCCGTGCCATTCTGCGTGCTCTAGCGGCGGATACACCTGTTTCCAACTGCCGGGGTTGTTGACTAGAATCATTGAGGCGATCGCAATTCCGCGAAAAACATCAAGAGATTTGAAGCGCATAAATTAAGTTATTTGTTCACTGTTCACTGTTCACTGTTCACTGTTCACTATCTTAGGTGATGCCCATTTCCTAATTCTTTTCGGCCCCATGCCCCATGCCCCATGCCCCATGCCCCATACCCCATGCCCTATTCCCTATATCTCTATTCCTTCCAGAGTCATAATGACTGCATTTTTCATCAACATATCGCAGCGTTCTGCATAAAAAGATGCTGCTTTATCATACTTATTGATTTGCAAAACGCGCAGAAACATTTGCCTTGCTTGCGCGAATTGCTGCTGGTAGTGAAAAAAAATTCCCTGTTCAAAATAAGTTTGAGTTTGTGCTTTTAGTTCGATCATTGTAGGGGAGTCGCCATCGTAAATTTCAAATACAGCAACAGGTGTTTGTTTTCCTTTTACTTGAACGCGATCGAGAAACCGGCACTTGTAATGTTGAGGGTCGTCTATCCGGCAAAGGGTTTGGACGCTAGCTACAATAGCAACTCCATAAAGCTTTGTCAATCCTTCCACGCGGGAAGCTAAATTAACGGCATCAGAAATCACCGTGCTTTCCATTCGTTCCGCTTCGCCAATCGTACCTAACATTAGAGTACCCGTATGCAAACCAATCCCTATCGAAATAGGTTGATAGCCACTGTTTTGCCTGTGTCTGTTATAAATTTTTACTTGCTGCTGCATCTCAATTGCTGCTTGCACAGCATCTTCAGCCCTGTTAGGAAACAAAGCCATAATTCCGTCACCAATATATTTATCTATAAAACCGTTGTACTCGCGGATAACTGGGCCAACTCGGCTTAAGTAAGAGTTAAGAAATTCAAAGTTTTCTCGGGGAGACATACTTTCTGACAGACTTGTAAATGAGCGAATGTCGGCAAACATAATCGTCATTTCTGCTTGTACAGAGTCTCCTAGTCTGGCATCAACGATGCTTTCTCTTTTGAGAAACTTTAAAAATTCACGGGGTACAAAACGGGCTGATGCGGCTGCAATTTTTTCGAGTTCGCTTTTGCTGGATTCGATTTGATTGAGTGATCTAAATGCTCTCAGTGCGGTGACTACTGTGGTAAATAATTTTTTGTTAGTAAGTTCTGTTTTTGTTTTATAATCATTGATATCGTAGCTGACAATTACTACATCTTCTGGTACTTGTCCGGGCTGTCCAGTGCGTAAAATAATTCGCACAATTTGATTATTTAAAATATCGCGGATGTATTTAACTACTTCCAAGCCTGCTTCTTCTGTTTCCATAACTACATCGAGTAAAATCAATGCTATGTCGTAGTTATTCTGGATTATTTCTTTAGCTTCTTTTCCTGAGTAAGCGCTGATAAATGTTATACTCTTACCTTCAAATTTAAAATCGTTTAAGGCTAGTTTAGTAATATTATGAATTTCTATTTCATCATCTACAATTAAGATTTTCCAACTTTCTTCTAGCGGTTTTTCTTCCGCCTCCTCTTCCTCGGCAAATATTAATTCATCGTCCCCCGCCACGATTAATTCGTCATCGCCTGCAGCCAACAGGTTTTTACTAGCTTCTGACATATATCGTTCTCCTATATAAAAATTATATCCATGTTGGCGGTCTAATAACTAACTGCTCATTTTAGCGGGAAATTCAATCATAAATCTTGTTCCTTTATTTACTTGACTTGTGCAGCTAATTGTGCCTTTTAGTTTTTGAGTAACAAGGTTATAAATAATGTGCAGTCCCAATCCCGTGCCTCCCTGACCTCTTTTGGTGGTAAAAAACGGTTCAAAAATTTTACTGAGATTTTCTGGATCAATTCCTTTGCCGTTATCGGCATATTCAAATATTAGCCGATCGCCATCTAGTTTGAAATCAAAAGCCAGAACTCCTTCGTCTTCTCCATCGTAAGCGTGAATTAGGGAATTTAACACCAGATTTGTCACAATTTGACACACTACGCCGGGGTAACTGTCCACTACAATATTTTCATCACACTTAATCTCTATTTTGTGCTTAGTTCTTTTTAGTTTGGCGGTTAAGGATGTCAAAATTTCCTCTAGATAGTTTTTAACATTAAACGTGCGTTTTAACTCGCTCGACTGATCTACAGCTACTTCTTTAAAACTGTGAATCAAGTCCGCTGCTCGCGTGAGGTTAGATAAGATCATATTACTGCTTTGCACGGCGGTATCCAGAAACTTTTCTAACTCAGAACGTTTGATTTGACCGTTACTGTAAACCTCAAAAAACTTTGTGGCTTTTTCAGCAAGCAAGGAGGCGGCGGTGATGCCGATGCCGATTGGAGTATTGATTTCGTGGGCAACACCTGCAACCAACCCTCCGAGGGCAGCCATTTTTTCCGATTCTACCAGTTTATTTTGAGCCGATTTTAAGTCTTCTAAAGTTTGGGAGAGTTCGGAGGTACGCTGCTGTACTAAATCTTCAAGATTCTGATTGAATTGGTGCAAGTTGGCGTAAAGTTGGGCATTTTCGATGGAGATAGAAATTTGAGAAGACAGCAGTTTTAATATTTCTAACCTGTCTTGTGTAAAAGCGCCTGTAGTCAGATTGTTTTCTAAATATAGAATGGCAGTGAGTTGGCCTTGATTAATTAACGGAGTGCAAAGAATTGATTTAGGTTGAACGGCTATTATATAGGGTGTGCGAGTAAATTGTCCTTCGCGGCTGGCATCGTTTAAAACTATACTTTCCTGGGTGCGGGCGACGTAATTCACAACTGCAACTGCCAGCAAAGTTACTTCTCGATCGTTGGCTACAAAATCTATCGGAATTGATTGCCTGACAGTCACGCGATCGACATCTACAGATCCTGATGCTTCAATCACCCATTCACCGTCTTTTTCTAATATTAAAAAGCCTCTTTGCCCCCCGGCATTTTCAATAACAATTTTCATCATTTTTGCCAGCAGTTTGTCTAGAACTATTTCGCCGGCTAAGGTTTGCGATGCTTTAACTGCGGTAGTCAAGTCTAGCACGCCTGCACTGTCGTTCGTAGTGGAAGCGCTGCTGGTAGATTTGTGAGTTTCAATATTAGTTGACATCGAGCCTGAAGTTAGCAAGTGCGAGTATTTCGATTCTAAATGCGCTGCTTTGGCTGTTGCTCCCCAGCGCTGATAGCAATAACGCGCTTCTGTCAAGTAAGTTTTAGAATTTTTTTCTCGTCCTATGGATAGATAAAATGCTCCTGCCAATTCTGCTGCTAGTGCTTGTACTTGTATATATCCGTTTTCTTCGGCTCCTTCAATTGCGCGATCGTAATATTCCATTGCTCTCACAACATTGCCCAAAACACGCGCTTTTTCGGCCGTAAGTAAGTCGCATTTGTGCTGAATATTCATGGGTGCATAAAGCGCTTTTTGTTGCAGTTTTTTCCGGTTACTGACAGCGTAAAAAATATGCTCTTCTTGTTCCTCCTCTGTTGCAGATGGATAGGCTGCTAGGCGGGCTAGAGAATCGTAAAACTGGTATTCAGAAACATTAATAAAGCCTGCAACTCCGTCTAAATATACTTCGGCTTGCGCTGCATTTTCTAGCGCTGTAGCGGTATCTCCAAATAAATACGCTAGTATTAATTTTTGCAAATAAAAGTGCTGTAGTCCCACCCGATCGTTAGCTTTTAACAGCAGCGACAACAATTTTTCTTCGCTGTATGCTTCACCTAATACAAGGTGTGGACTTTCCAATTTTCCCATCAGTTGCAAAATAGTTTGCCGATATATTTGATTCCAAGTCAATACAGTTTCTTGTTTGAGTTGAAACAGCAAATGGTTGTAACTTACCATTCTATGTTCCAGTTGTGGCAATTCTTGACCTATGAAATACAAAGACTGACAAATATTTACGGCTGAATATCCGACACATTCTAAATCCCCATTTTCTAGCGCGCTTTGATAGGAATCCTCTAATAGCGGCAAAGAGTCTTTAACGTGATGTTTGCCGTTCATCAAAATGAATGCTACTAAATTAAGCGTTTTGCTTTTGAATTCTAACGCATTTAATCTATCGCTCAAATTTAAAGCTAATTGACCAAAGCGATCGCCCGATTCAATATCTCTAACTATTCCTTTTAAAATTGCTCCGTAATTAGCATAACCGAAGGCAGAAAAAGTAGAGTTTCCGTAATTAATAGATAAATTAACTTGCTCGCACACAATCAGCGGCAGCAGCACAGGTTCAATTATAAATGTAGCTGACAACATACTGGAAAGCACGCGCATAGTTGCTAATTTGTGCGGATTTGTCATAATCGGCAAGTTAATTAAATCTTCTATTTTTTTGTCGGTTAAATAAGCTGCCGTTTTAGCCAGTGCTTGCTGAATGTGGAGGGGAATCGGCGATTCGGGAAAGTTAATTCCTAACATTTTTAGTGCTTCCCGACCAATTTTTACCGATTCTTGGAGTTTTGTTTGCATCGCACAAGCTATGATTCTGATTTCAAACACTTTGATTTTGTCTAGTTCATTTTTTGCGTGTTGCAGAACAATTTCAGCCCATTTTTCCATTGGTTCAAAGTCGGTATTGAGGTAAGCAGATTCTGCTGCTGACTCGTAGAGTGCAAGAGTCAAGTCGTAGTCAGTTTGCCAACTTTCAGGGGGAAGCAGTTCAATACCTGCGGTTAAATATTTGAGGGCAAGTTCGTAAGCTGCGCTTGCTTTTGCTTTGCGGCCTGCAATTAAATTTAATTGGCATAATTGAAATTTTTCTAATTGGCTGCTGATGATTTCTTTGGCTGAGTTTAGTTGGTTTACAGTCTCAAAAATATGCTCTTCTAATTGCTCTGGCGGTGCATTTTCGAGTAAAAAATTGCCTATCTTGAGATGGATTTCTTGTTTTTGATAATCGGATATTAAAGCATAAGCTGCCTGCTGCACTCGCTCGTGCAAAAATTTGTAAGTTTCGCTAGGAACATCAGATACTGGTAGGGAAAATTTCTCGCTAAAATCTCTAGATATTGTGTCTGTTACTTCTGTACTTGCTGCTAGTGCGATCGGAATTTTGTAGGCGTTATTCACCAGCAAAATCAGACCGGACTTAACTGCCTCACCAAGGTCTGTTGCTGCGATCGCCAGAGGTTTTTCGGCGATTTTCGAGAGAGTTTTTAAATCAAATTTGTTCCCGATACAAGCGGCTAATTTAAGCAGTCCCTGGGTATTATCTGAAAGTTTTTGAATGTTATCTATCATTAATTCTACAACATTGTCAGTTATTCCCATTTCTTGTATTTGTTCGATATCCCACTGCCATTCGCCTGTGATATGGCATTTTTTCACAATTTGTTCTGATATTGGTTGCGCTAATCCCGACAGGTTAGGTTCAGCTAGATCGGTCACATTATTGGAGGGTAAAAATTTAAATTTAATCAATTTTTTTGAGTAAACAAATTTTATTAATTGAGTTAAAAAGAATGGGTTTCCAGCGGTTTTTCGCAAAAGCAATTCTGCTAAACTTAGGGATTTTTCTGGGGCGCAGTTCAAAGTATCGGCAACGAATTGGTTGACGCTGCTTATATCTAAAGGCGAAAGGGCGATCGCCCTCACAGTACCGCCTGCTTTTTTAATTGCTTCGGTGGTCAGCATTAGAGGATGATTTGTATCTACTTCCTGCTCTCTATAAGCTCCAATTATCAATAAATATTGAGTTCCCAGGTCAGTTGCTAGCAGTTCTATTAACTTGAGAGATGCTGAATCGACCCACTGCAAGTCGTCCAGAAAAATTACTAGGGGGTGTTCTTTTTGAGCAAAGACGCGAATGAAGTTTTGAAATACTAAATTAAAGCGATTTTGAGATTCATTTGCTCCTAAATCTGGCACGGGGGGCTGTGGCCCGACAATCAGTTCTACTTCGGGAATAGCTTCAATAATTACTTGGCAGTTGCCACCGAGTGCTTTTAAAATTTTTTGTTTCCAAACATGGATTTCTGCGGCATTTTCTGTGAAAACTTGCCGCAACAAATCTTGAAAAGCTTGGAGCAAAAAAGCGTAGGGAATATCGCGCTTAAATTGCTCAAATTTGCTGTCAATAAAATACCCATTTTCCCGCCGAATCGGCTTGTAAACTTCATATACTAATGACGATTTGCCCACGCCTGCTAAACCCGAAATCAGCACAATTTCTGTATTGCCCCGCCTCATCCGCTGGAAGATACTGAGAAGCATATTAACTTCTGCTTCTCGCCCGTAAAATTTTTGGGAAATTTGCAGGTGATTTGACTGATCTTGCTCGCCGAGGGTTATGTGGGAAATTTTGCCTGTAGTTTGCAGTTGAACGAGACAATTTTCCAAGTCGTACAAAAGTCCGAAAGCACTTTGATACCTGTCTTCGGCTGTTTTTGCTAAGAGTTTTATGACGATATCGGAAACGACTTGAGGAATCTCCTTGGTTCCTACTTGATTGATTCTGCTTTTGATGCTTTTACTTTCTACTTTTTGCTTTCTGTTTTCACAAGGAGAAACTGGCGTTTTGGCAATATGGCAGTGTACTAATTCTATAGGATCGATCGCCTGAAAAGGCAATTCGCCACAAAGCATCTCATAAAAGGTGACGCCTAAAGAATAAAAATCGGTGCGGTAGTCGATCGCCCGATTCATGCGTCCCGTTTGTTCAGGAGACATATAGGCGAGAGTGCCTTCGAGTAAATGGGGGTGGCTGGGGGCGGGGTTTTCGCCCGGTAGCAGGGAGGCGATCGCAAAATCAGCAATCTTGACATCTCCTGTCTCGATATTGACAATAATATTGCTGGGTTTAATATCCTTATGGATGATGTGGTGTTCGTGGAGTTGCCCAATAGTTTCTGCTAGTTTGATGCCAATATGCAGAAATTGTTGTAACTCAAGCTGGTTGTTGCTGAGAAAGTCTTTTAAGGAAATCCCACCAAAATCTTCTAAAACCAAAACAGGAAAGTGATTGTAGGTTTCTATTTTGTAAAGCTTGACTATTCCGGGTAAATTCAAATTTTTAAGAATTTCGGATTCATGCAGCACTTGGGATATTTGCGCTGGGCTAGGGTATGGCGGCGTGAGAGTTTTGAGGATAACGGGTTTTTGTTCCTCAAGCTGCAGACCTCGATAAATAACTGTGTGAGAGTTTGTATAAAGTTCTCCGTCAATGCGGTATCCCGGAATAGAAATCATGATAGTTGGGGGTAATTTCAAAGATGCGGTTATACAATTTTAGATTTTAGATTTTAGATTGGGAATGATTGATGATATAAGGGTTTGGCTCGCGCGCTGAGAGTTGCATTCTTTTTAACCACAAGTATTATTAAGTAAGTGGAAATACATATCGTCTGTCGAGTGCGGTTTTTACGGCAGTAAACTGGCTACTATTCTATAGCTTAACTAAATCCCTCCCGAAAGAGTCCTCCTAGATACTTTTTTTGTCGCTTATTTAGTTATCTATATTTTAGTCTTCAAAAAATCAGAAGTCGCACTTTGCTATCCCGCCAGTGCCAAAATAAACGGGTGCGTGCAAATCAACAGCTAAAATCTAAAAAAATCATGCAGAATATAACTGCCTCAAATCCAGCTCATGCGACCGATCGCGCTTTTGGCACCGCAGACATTCAATTGCTGGTAGTAGACATAGACGGCACGATCGCAGGTTTGTCAAATACCATCCGAGAACCAGTCAAGCAGGCAATTTTGGCTGCCGAGTCGCGGGGAGTGAAAGTAGCCGTCGCTACGGGCAGGATGTACCGCTCAGCTTTGCGTTTTCACCGCGACATCGGCTCAACATTGCCACTGATTTGCTACCAGGGTGCATGGATTCAAGATCACGCTACTCAAAAACGGCTGCGGCACTTGCCGCTGTCGAAAAAAACTGCTCTGCAACTGTTAGATTCTTTTGAAGAAGCGCATTTGCGATCGCTGCTTTCGATCCATTTCTACATTGACGACCAACTTTACGTGCCGGAAATTACCGCAGCTACCCGAATTTATGCCGAACGATCGGGAGTATGTCACTTTTGTAGTGAGTAATTATACTCATGCAGCTTGTCTCTGATTTCCAATTAAGCCATTCAAGTAA
>NZ_JAUBVF010000067.1:34040-35471 GCF_036705685.1 Microcoleus sp. AT3-A2 | reverse complement strand
TTGTCAAGTTTTTGTTTGAGTTTTTCACTAACGAACATAAATTTGATTTCCCCAAAATACGTCAATATACTTACACATAAAAAATCATTTAGGATTGAGCTAAATAAAGAAAATCATTTAGGATTGCTATACAAAACAAATCACTTAATTCAATAATTTAATAGCTAATTTTTTTAAAAATATATAATATTTAAAAACAACGTTGATTTATAAGCTGGCACTCGACATCTTTTTATAATACTTATTAATCATTTAATCTGTAAACAAGTCTGTATACATGAGTTATTTTTGCATCGCTAAGCTAAGACTTTGCCAGATGTGCGATCCCCCGCCTCCAGCTACTTCCAGGCCGAATGAACAGCGAGCCACTAGCACCTTAGTGGTTAGTACCTTTAAGAATCTACTTCTTAAGTAACAGTCCAAATCTAGTTCTTAGGCAGGAGATTTTCTGAGAAGTATATAGTTAGCCTAGTAAATGTAGCAGTAATACCCAAGGATATCTATGACTGATAATAAGCAGCCTTTTAACCAACCTGAAGCCAATCCTAACTTCCGGGAAAAGAATGTTGACAATAGCGAAAACGCGCAGCTTCAGGCTCAGACTAACGAAAATGCAGAATCAAAGGAAGAGCAATCATCAGGCTCAGGCCTTGGTGCGAGGATAGCTGGAGCAGCAGTCGGTGGTGTACTCGGTGCTCGCTCTGGAGGAATTATTGGTGCTGTAGCAGGCTCAGTTGCTGGCGCTATGATTGGTAAAGGTACTGCTGATACTGTTAACCGTGCTGTAGATAATTTAGGGGATGCAGCACACGCTGTAGCAGACGGTATTACACACACTGTAGAAGACCTAGGGACAGTAGTAAAGGAAACTGCTGAGGAAGTTAAACCCTCTATCAAAGCTACAGCAGAAGCAGTCAAGGAGACTGTTGAGGAAACCAAGCCTTCGATTAAAGGTATAGCCGAATCTGTCAATGAGACAGTTAAGGAAGCCAAGCCTTCTGTAGTAGATGCAGTCAAGAGCGCATCCGAGGAAGTCAAACCTACAATTAGAGAAGTAAAAGATTCAGTCAAGCAGACAGTCGAAGGTGTCAAGCCTTCTATACAAAGTGCAGCGGACTCTATTAAGAGTACGGCCGACGAAGTTAAGCCTTCTGCCAAAGCTGTAGCTCAGGAAATTGAGGGTGCCACTAAGGATCTTAGATCCACTGTAAAAGATACAGCGAAGGCAGTGGAGCCATCTATAAAAAGTGCAGCCGAATCGCTTAAGTCATCTGGCAAGAGTGCCGCTGAATCAATGAAGTCATCTGCTCAAAGCGCAGCCGAATCTGCTAAAAGTGCAGCGCAGGATGTTAAGCAGGATGTTAAGTCATCTGCCCAAAATGCAGCCGAATCTGCTAAAGGTGCAGCGCAGGATGTTAAGTCATCTGCCCA
>NZ_JAUBVF010000067.1:0-33940 GCF_036705685.1 Microcoleus sp. AT3-A2 | reverse complement strand
AAATGCAACCCCATCTCCTCAAGGTGCAGCGCATGATTTTAAATCATCTGCCCCAAATGCAGCCGAATCTGCTAAACCTCCAGTGCCTGATTTTAGGTCCTCTGCCCAAAATGCAACCCCATCTCCTCAAGGTGCAGCGCATGATTTTAAATCATCTGCCCCAAATGCAGCCGAATCTGCTAAACGTGCAGCGAACGATGTTAAGTCATCTGCCCAATATCTAGCCGAATCCACCGCAGAAGAAAATCAGGATAGCGATATTCACTTCTCCGGCAGTCCTGAACTCAAGGACAAAGTGGTCATTCATGACAAGAGAATCAATAAGGAGTAGGTAAAGTAAGGGCTTAACTCCAGCTTGTTAAAGCTAGCGCTAAGAGACTTTAACAGAGAGTGGATCTGAGAAAAGAGTCCACTCTTTTATGTGTATGAGGAATACGATCGCCTAGGGTTTAACAGAGAGTCTATTTATTGAGGAACTCTCCCACTGAACAAGGAGAGATTCCGTTCATAGTTAATAATAGGTTGTAGCCATTTGTCGTAACTGTAACTCAGAGCGCGCCACTTAATGTTTCCTTAGATAATTATGAATTTTTCCACCGAATTACTTAGAGGGAAACTTTGTTTGGCGCTAAAATTGTTAAGGCTTTGATTGTTGTGGATCTTCCGGGCGAAGAGGTGGAAATATTTGTGTTGGACGCGAACAATTTCTCGACTACTGGCAGAAGTGGTTAAAACAGCTAAAGTTTTTTGTAGAAAAAGCTGCTTGATAAATCGAGAAATAGTTAGGGTCAAGCTGAGGTGGCCAGTTCAACCCCTAACTATTTAATATCCAATTTGCAAAGTCACAGAAGCTTCTACCTGCTGTTCCCCTCCCACCACAGGCGTTGTAGCATCAGCAGCAGCGCGAGCACCAGCCAATTGCCGATACATGGGAGGCGGCGCGCTAGCGCCGTTGACTTGAATGCCCAGAATCTCTCCCCGCTTCAGGTTGAGCGCGCTAAAGACTGCATCCGCTTGCGCTTGAGCATCTTGAGTTGCTTTTTTGATTGCTTGTTTTTGAGCTTGTTCGATCGCACTTTCGGCGGCGGCAAAACTCACACCATCGATGCGTGTGGCTCCGGCATTCACCGCATCGTCGAGCAAAGTGCCGGCCGATGCAGTATTAATCCGAAAACTGACGGTATTTGTCGCCGTATAGCCAGTTAAGCGTTGCTGATTGTTTTCGTAGCTGTAAGTCGGGCTGAGGGTGATGCCGGCAGTTTCGAGTTTTTCGACTTGGCGCGATCGCAGCAACTCTACCACAGCGGACGATCGTCTTGCCGCTTCCTGCTGCACCTGGGCCGCCGTTTTCCCCTGCACCTCAACCCCCAGCCGCACTTGCGTTTGAGTTGTAGGAATCGCTTCCACACCCCGCCCAGTAACAGTCAACGTTCTGATCCGCTGTTCTTGAGCCGCCGCCGGATCTAATCCTACGAAACTGACGAGAGTTAAGGTTAAACACAACGCTGTTAGCAGACTACGGAAATTAATGCGATCGCCACGTTGCAAATTTGAACTCATAAACTTGATTCTCCTCACATACAACAGATGCTATACTTTACTTTCCCACTGAAAATGCTAAATATCCGGCTTGTTACATTTTTAGCAACTAAAAAAATAGTCAGTAATTCTGAAGAAATTGTGAGTTATTATAATGTCCGCAGGACGCTCCACTAAAAAATCGGTGTTCTGGGCAAAATCCGAGGTTTGGCAATGATAAATAACGATAAATATAGAAACCCACCGGGTTTCTGAAACTGCCGGCACAACTCCTAATTTATTTTAATTTGAATTCTTAATAAATATTAACAGTAGTTAAGTTTTGTCCTATCTCATAGGTAGTGCAATTAAAATATTATGATTATAAATGTTGTCAATTGAATCGGTGAAAGCTGGCTCTGTTATTGACTCAAAAAGAGTATACAAGCCAATTCGATTTGTTCAAGTATACGATCGTCCGAAAGCTCGATCAAAAATTCACATTACGTTTTGCTCCGTTTTTCAACAGGTAGACATATAGGACGGGTTAGGGTGATGGGGTTTGGGTGATTGTAGCGATCGCCATGTGTCAGTTGGGTAATACCAATTTAATATGAAGCCGCATAGCTGACGGGGTGACAACCCCGTCAGGAATTCGCCAACAGTCTCTTTCAACCGCCGAGTAATCAATAAGATAACTTCTACTTGAAATCTCCTAAAGACCGGCCGCACAAACAGCCGCACCAATTAACCCTACATTGGGATTCAAAACCAATCGAACTGGCATCATTTCTAACAGCGAATCCATCCGGCCTTTGTGCGTAAAAGCTCGCATAAAACCCCCTTCTAGAATCAGCGGCAAAATCTTAGCAGCAATGCCGCCAGCTACGTACAAACCGCCGTAAGGTAACAGTGTCACAGCCAGATTTCCTGCCACTGCACCGTAGGCTTCTACAAACATTTGCATTGTTTGTTCGGAAAGCCGATCGCACTTTTTGAGGGCCGCCTGTGCAATTGTCGCCCCCGGATCGACAGTCTTCTCGCTTTTACCGATTTCTGACTCCCATTTTTTGATAACTTCCCCTATCTCCGGCGATTCAGGAGCAAACTTTTTGTCCCGCAAAAACTGGTAAATTGAAACAATCCCCTGTCCCGAAACTACACGCTCGATCGATATTCTGGGAATGTCGTGTTTTGCTAACAAATATTTCAGCAATTGAAACTCCAACTCCGAACGAGGCGCAAAGTCACCGTGTCCCCCTTCCGAAGAAAAAACCCTGATGCCATTTGCCTCGGGAATTCCAAAACAATTTCCCAAACCTGTACCCGCACCAATCACAGCAATTGGATCGTGTTGGCGGGGTTTTCCAACTTGCAAAGTGTGCAAATCTCGATCGTCCAAAGCCCACACGCCGTAACCAACCGCGACAAAATCATTAATTAAACTAACGTGTGATATTCCTAATTCCTGTTCCAGACGCTTCGCATCCAGCATCCAAGGCAAATTAGTCAGTTTTGCAGTGTTATTAACCACCGGGCCTGCGATCGCAAAACAAGCTTTTTCAGGCAATGGCGTAAAATCCAATTTCGTAGCAGCTTCCGTCAAAAACTGCTGCACCATCGGTACTAAATCGGGAAACTCCCCGCTCGGATAGCGGAACTCGTAAAGTGGGTTCATTTCACCGTTAACAGTCCTTTCCACTAAGCGCAAAATTGTCTTAGTTCCGCCAATATCGCCCGCTAATAATAATGCCATAAATCTCTTTTTCCACCAAAGATAACATTCCCCATTTAAACACCCACAGTATTAATTGCCAACCAAGCCCGCAGCACCTCAGCTACAGTCCAAGCTTGAGCCGTGCAGCCCCGCGGCGAGTGGGGGGCGTCGCCCTCAAAAATTTCGCTCAGACTGCCAACTCCGCAGCCCCTTATATGATGTGCCATCGGTTCGAGGAATTCGCTCGCTTGTGCTGGGTTTTTGTATACGTGTAAGTGCGCCAAGACAAACGGGCCAATCAGCCAGCCCCAAACTGTGCCCTGGTGGTAGGCGCTGTCGCGCTGCAATTGGTCGCCTCCGTATACGCCGCGATACTGCGGGTGCTGCGGCGAGAGGCTGCGGAGGCCGACAGAAGTCAGAAGCTGTTGAGCGCAGGCGTCCACCACGCCGCGCTGCTGGATGGGCGTCAGTAACGGTGTATAGCGGGTTTCTTGGCGCATCCCCGCTGACAAGGAGTTGGCGGAGTGAGGAGGAATCGAGTCTAGGGGCAGGGATACGGCGAATATTTGGTTGGGCCGCAGCGAACTATCGTGTCCGTCGGGCCCGTCGAGAACGTCGTAACAGTAACCGGTTGAGGCGTTCCAGAAGCGAGGGAATCCGGCGGCTGTTCGATCGCCCAATTGCTGGTATTCATTGTGAGGCTGGCCCAGTTTTCGAGCAAAACTTGCCATAGCTTGTATAGCATTGTACCAAAGCGCGCTGAGTTCGATCGGCTTACCAATCCGGGGCGTCACCACCCAATCGCCTATTTTCGCGTCCATCCAAGTCAGTTGCACGCCGGTTTCGCCCGCGTAGATTAAACCGTCATCGGGATCGACGCGGATATTATACCGAGTTCCCTGTATGTGCCAATCAACAATCTCACATAAAGTAGGCCAGAGTTCGCTCAAAAGTTCCTCGTCCCCCGTGGCATCGATATAAGCGCGAATTGCCTCAAAGTACCACAGAGTAGCGTCTGCGGTGTTGTATTCCGGTGCGCCGCCCGCATCCGGGAAGCGGTTTGGCAGCATTCCCCGATCGACATACCGCGCAAATGTCCGCAAAATCGATCGCGCAATTTCCCATCGCCCGGTACAGATTGTGAGACCGGGCAGGGCGATCGTCGTGTCGCGCCCCCAGTCGCTGAACCAGGGATATCCGGCGATGATCGTTTTGCCTTGGGATTCCTCCGGTAGCGGGCGGCTGACGATAAATTGGTCGGCGGCTAGCACTAAGTGATTGATCCAGTCTGGAGATTCGCTCACTTTTGACCAGTTTTGCAGCAGTTGTTGGTCATAAGTGCGGCGCCCTTCTAAAGCTGTACCGCCGTTGAGTTCGGTATTTTTCTCGGTGCTGGCTATCAATGTGAGAGAACTTCCCGGTGCGATCGTCATGTGAAAAGTCGCCGCGTGCAAGTGATCCTCGCAGTAGTCCAATCCGCGCCGCTTTTCGGCTGCTAGGTCAAATCCGTAATGCCAATTGTATAAAGGCGTAGAAACTCGAAAATTCGCCTCTGGTTCGGCATCCGTCAGCAGGTACAGGGGTGCAGACTTGGGAAATGCAGTCACGCAAACCCCGCGTTCCAAGGTTTGTAGGCTCATCTGCCAATCGCCGACGCTCGTGGTGTGGTGGTAGTCGCGATAGTTGATTAGGGCTTTGACAGCGAGGGCGATCGGCTGTGAGGCGCGGTGCAAGCGGTATTGAATATATGTTGTGTTAGCACCTTGCTGCATCCAAATCCGCTTTTCCAGGATAGCGTCGGCGAGAGCAAACCTCCAAACAGGCGTCGTGCCTTCGAGGTGAAAGCTTTCGATGTAGTTGTAGCCGTGGGGTTCCATCGTCGCGTCGGCCCAGCGGTTTGTATAAAGCGGATAGGCGCGATCGTGATACACAGCCGTCTCGTCCAGCTTGGCGAGCATCAAAGTGCGTCCCAGCGGGGGTTTGAGGGCGGCTATCAGCAAGCCGTGATAGCGGCGGGTGAGGAGATTTGCGATCGTCCCGCTAGCGTAACCGCCGATCCCGTTTGTGACCAACCACTCGCGAGATTCCGCCGAGTCGAGATTGCAGCAGATTTCCCGTCCAAAAGCCATAACCATAAAAACACACTCGCGCTGATTTTTGACCTACCTTTAGGTAGATTTTCGACATGATATCAACCAGAAATATTAACGCTTGCAGGCCGCTAATTTGGCGATCGCCCCCGTGCCGATTCATGCTCTAATTTAGACATAACCAACCGCTAATTTTCCCCAATATACAATTTTAGCCTTTGATGCCTCTGTCTAAAGTTAGTTGTTTGTTATATTAAGTAATATTACCGTCTAAACAGGCGCTGAACGTTAAGGGCAAGCATTTGATAGCGCGTCGGGCGATCGAACTACCAACCTATTTTATAAGGAGAACGGCTCAAAGTGAAGATAGGAGCAAATTACCTCGGCAATAACCAATGTGAATTTACCGTTTGGGCGCCCACCCTCAAACAAATCGCAGTCCAAATTGTTTCCCCAAAAAAACGCCTGATACCCATGCAACAATCTGCAGAAGGTTATTGGCAAACTACAGCTACAGACATCGAACCAGGAACCCTTTATACTTACCAAATCGAAGGAAAAATCGAGCGACCAGACCCAGCCTCAAAATATCAACCCCAAGGCGTACACGCTCCGTCGCAAGTAATAGATCAAAATATTTTTACTTGGACTGACACAAATTGGCAAGGCGTGCCGCTAGCCGAAATGATTATTTACGAACTGCACGTCGGCACATTCACCCAAGCCGGAACATTTGAAGCAATAATTCCCCAGCTAAAACAACTCAAAGAATTGGGAATCAACGCCATCGAAATAATGCCAGTAGCCCAATTTCCTGGCGAACGAAACTGGGGATACGACGGCGTATATCCCTACGCAGTTCAAAACTCCTACGGCGGCCCCGAAGGCTTCAAAACACTCGTCAACGCCTGCCACCAACACGGCATTTCAGTAATTCTCGATGTAGTTTACAATCACCTCGGCCCCGAAGGCAACTACCTCAGTCAATTCGGCCCCTACTTTACATCAAAATACGGCTCGATTTGGGGAGACCCCCTCAACTTCGACGACGCCTACAGCGACGGCGTGCGTAACTACTTTATTGAAAACGCTCTATACTGGTTTCGAGACTATCACATCGACGCCCTGAGATTAGATGCAATTCAAGCAATATTTGAAGTAGGTGCCAGACCTTTTTTACAAGAACTATCCGATGCCACAGCCGATATTTCCCAAGAAATAGGACGGCAACTTTACTTAATAGCCGAAAGTGACTTAAATGATGTCCGCACTATACGTCCCAAAGAATTGGGTGGCTTCGGATTAGACGCCCAATGGTGCGATGATTTCCACCACTCACTGCACGCCTTGCTCACCGGAGAAGACGACCGATACTACCAAGATTTCGGCAAGTGCGAACACTTAGAAAAAGCCTTCAAAGAAAGCTTTGTTTACTCCGGCCAGTACGCCCCCCACAGAAAGCGGAAACACGGCAATTCTGTTAAGGATGAACCGGGTCATAAATTTGTGGTGTTTGCCCAAACCCACGACCAAATTGGCAACCGCATTTTGGGAGACAGACTATCCAAAATAGTTGACTTTGAAGGATTGAAACTCGCAGCCGGCACAGTCTTAATTTCTCCTTACATTCCCTTCTTTTTTATGGGAGAAGAATACGGAGAAGAAGCACCGTTTTTTTACTTCGTTTCCCACTCGGACGAAAACTTAATTGAAGCTATCCGCAAAGACAAACAACAAGAATTTAAAGCCTTTGAAGACCGAGGCGAGTTTCACGACCCCCAGAGTCCTGAGACTTTCGATAAGTGTAAGTTAAACTGGGAAAAACAAACCGAAGGCAAACACAAAATCCTTTGGGAATGGCACCAACATCTGATTCAACTGCGGCGGACAATACCAGCCCTTAAAAAACTCGACAAAAACAGTCTAGAAGTGTCCAGCATTGAAGCGGAAAAAATCTTATTTCTACGTCGCTGGACAGATGACAGCCAGATATTCTGCATTCTAAACTTCAACAGGCAAGAGGTAGCTTTTACGGCTGCACTCCCCCAAGGCAAGTGGAACAAAATTTTAGACTCTGCTGATGAAAAATGGATGGGTTCAGGTTATAGCTTGCCTGAAAAGATAAATTCACAGCAAAAATTGACCGTTAAACCGCATAGTTTTGCACTCTATGAATTAGAGTAATTAAAACGGGAGGCAGAGCCTCAAATACAGGCGTTCCCAGGCAGAGCCTAGGAACAAGCAACAGGAGGCAGAACCTCTCTCGTTCTCAGCCTCTGTCGCGGAATCTAGTCCCACAAGAAACGGGAGGCAGAGCCTATCTCGTTCCCAGCCTCTGCCCGGGAATGCAGTAGAGGAGGCTCTGCCTCATATATTAAAAGAGAAAACCCTAAAAAACCAGGAGTAAAATTAACATGATGAGAATTCCCACAACAACTTATAGGATTCAATTTCATGGAGGTTTTAACTTTGAAGCCGCCAAACAAATCCTTAGCTATCTGGAAGATTTAGGAATTACCGACCTTTACGCTTCACCAATATTTAAAGCCAGAAAAGGCAGCTCTCACGGATACGATGTCGTTGACTCAAATCAGCTCAATCCCGATTTGGGAACATCAGAAAATTTTGAAGGTCTCACATACGAAATCAAGAAACGGAACATGGGGTGGCTGCAAGATATTGTTCCGAATCACATGGCTTACGACACTCAAAATTTGCTGCTGTTAGACGTATTGGAACATGGGCCAGATTCCGACTATTTCGATTACTTCGATATTGAATGGAATCACGCTTACGAGCATCTCAGGGGTCGAGTGCTGGCTCCGCTGCTGGGCAATTTTTATGGAGAGTGTCTGGAAAATGGCGAGATTCAACTCAAATACAGCGAAATTGGGCTAACAATCAATTATTATAGCTTAGAATTGCCAGTAAGAATTGAATCTTATGCTAAATTCATCAGTCATAACTTGGGGCATTTAGCCAGAGAATTAGGCAGACGCCATCCAGATTTTATCAAGTTTTTAGGAATTCTTTATTTAATTAAAAACACACCTTCAGAAACTAAAGGTAAAACCAGATACGATCAGATAGCTTTTGTCAAAGGACTGCTGTGGGAACTCTACAATCAAAATCCCCTTGTACAGGAATTTATCGATGAAAATATCAAAGTTTTTAACGGAGAAAAGGGAAATTCAGAAAGCTTTAATTTGCTAGACGAATTGCTTTCCGAGCAGTTTTACCGTCTGTCTTTCTGGAAAGTGGGGGCCGAGGAAATTAACTACCGAAGGTTTTTTACGGTCAACGAACTTATTTCGGTAAAAGTTGAAGAGATTAAAGTTTTTCATAAAAACCATGCTCTGATATTCGACATGGTTGATGAGGGAAAGTTTACCGGATTGAGAATCGACCACATCGACGGACTGTACGACCCCACAGAATATTTGAAACGCCTCCGAGAGAAAGTCGGAGACACTTATATTACTGTTGAAAAAATTCTGGAACACGAAGAAGATTTGCCGTCATATTGGCCGATTGAGGGAACTAGCGGCTACGACTTTTTGAATTACGTAAACGGCGTTTTCTGTCGGTGCGATCGCGAGCAGCAATTTACCGAAATATATCAGAGATTTACTCGCTTGACCGTTCCCTACGAACAGTTGTTTTTAGATAAAAAAGGGCTGATTGTTGAGAAAAACTTGGCGGGAGACGTAGACAATCTAGCTCAACTTTTGAAGAATATTTCCGGTCAATCGAGACAGGGAAATGACTTTACTCGTCCCGGTTTGGAAAAAGCATTGGCGGCTGTTTTGACAATTTTTCCAGTCTACCGAACCTACATCAATCAAGACGGTTTGAGAGAGTCCGATCGCACTTACGTAAAATATGCGATCGCTCATGCCAAAGAACAAGCACCCAGACTCCTCAAGGAACTTAAATTTATCGAAACGGTGCTGTTACTGGAAGAAGAAGAAACCCTAACACCCGAACAAAAAGAGCAGCGCCGGCACTTTGTAATGAAACTCCAGCAGTTGACAGGCCCATTAATGGCAAAAGGCATTGAAGACACGCTTTTATACGTCTACTATCGGCTTTTATCCCTCAACGAAGTGGGAGGAAATCCCAGTCAGTTCGGCGTGTCGCTGGGAGATTTTCACGAGTTCAACCAACGGCAACAAGCCGCTTGGCCTCACAAAATGAATGCTACAGCTACCCACGATACCAAACGTGGCGAAGATGTGCGAGCCAGACTTAACGTTTTGTCAGAAATTCCCGATGAATGGGAACAGCAAGTCAGGTCTTGGAGAGAGGTAAACTCTTCTAAGAAAGTCAACTTTGTGAATCGAATGGTTCCAGATACTAATGACGAATACTTCTTGTACCAAACTCTGCTAGGCAGTTTTCCCTTTGAGGGAATTGAAAACACTGATTATGTCGATCGCGTGAAAGATTATGTCATTAAAGCTGTCCGTGAAGCCAAAGTTTATACGGCTTGGCTGAGACCGGATAACGACTACGAAGCTGGCTTTATGACCTTTGTCGATAGCGTTCTCGAACCTTCGGAACAAAATCCCTTTCTCAACAAATTTAAACCTTTCTGGAAAAAAGTAGCTAATTACGGAATTTTCAATTCTTTATCCCAAACACTGCTGAAGATCGCGGCTCCGGGTGTTCCCGACATTTATCAAGGGACGGAATTCTGGGATTTAAGCCACGTCGATCCGGATAACCGCCGTCCCGTTGATTTTGATCGCAGAATCGAGGTTTTGCGGGAAATTAAAGAGCAAGCTCAGACGGATATTTTGCAACTGGTTGAAGATTTGATTGCGACGCGAGAAGACGCGAGAATTAAGTTGTTTTTGACGGCAAGAGCGCTAGAAGCGAGAAAAAAATACTTGCAAGTTTTTCAATCAGGCGACTATCTACCCCTGCAAGCAGTTGGCACGTTTAAAGATAATGTTGTTGCCTTTTCCAGAAGCTTTGGAGAGACTACCGTTATTGTCATTGCTCCCCGGTTTTTGACGGGAATTGTCAAACCGGAAGAAATGCCGATCGGCAAACAAGTCTGGAAAGATACTAATTTGAAATTATCCGAGCAAATGCCGTCGGTTTGGAAAGATGCAATTACAAATCAGGCGGTAGAAAGTAACGGTACGTTGGCAATTGGTGAAGCTCTCAGCTACTTTCCTGCAGCTCTGCTGATAGGTAAAAAATAGCAATGAAAAGCTGGAAAATTCAAGAATTTTCCGAGATTCCCAGCAGGCGGACTTGAGGCTCTCCCTCAATAATATATTCCTTCCCAGGCACAGCCTGGAAGTAAACGGCTAGGGACACGGCATAGTCGTGTCCCTTTTCAGAATTGATATTAAACCTGATTTGAAGTCAAAAAACCGATCGCCCCTACCAACCAAACAAAATTTATATACATAAGACGGCAAATACAACACAACGTATACGGTTTGCCACAATACCCGAATCCATCACACACCGTACATTGGGAAGAGTAAAGAAAAGCAGTCAACAACTGTAGCGGTGCAAGCCTCACGGATGCAACCGTCCCCCAACAGGTTCGGTAAATACCCCTTCATCGCAAGGTCTACCGCCCGCAGTATAGAGATAAGCACCCTATCGAAGACTGTATTAAAGCAGGACTCACTACCCGTAAACCGCGAGGTAAAATCGCAGTCCTGAATAACCAGACTATCGCACAGATAAGACACCAAAATTTTGTAGAGATTGGAGCCGGAACACCCCTATGGGAAAAGTAGTTGGAATTGACTTAGGTACGACAAACTCCTGCGTCGCAGTTATGGAAGGCGGCAAACCCACCGTCATAGCCAACGCCGAAGGGGGTCGCACCACACCTTCTGTAGTAGCATATGCTAAAAATGGCGATCAACTTGTCGGACAAATCGCCAAGCGTCAAGCCGTGATGAACGCCGAAAACACCTTTTACTCAGTAAAACGGTTTATCGGGCGTCGGGTTGATGAAGTAGCCCATGAAACCACTGAAGTTTCCTACAAAGTCCTCAAAGTTGGCAACAGCCTTAAACTGGACTGTCCCGCCCGCGGCAAGCAATTTGCCCCAGAAGAAATTTCTGCACAAGTTCTCCGCAAACTGGTAGAAGACGCCAGCAAATACCTCGGCGAAACTGTCACCCAAGCGGTAATTACTGTTCCCGCTTACTTCAACGACTCCCAGCGCCAAGCTACCAAAGACGCGGGAAAAATTGCCGGTATAGAAGTGCTGCGGATTATTAACGAACCTACAGCAGCAGCTTTAGCTTACGGATTAGATAAAAAGAGCAACGAAACCATCCTCGTATTTGACTTAGGTGGCGGTACTTTCGACGTATCTATTCTCGAAGTAGGCGACGGCGTATTTGAAGTGTTAGCAACTTCTGGAGACACTCACCTCGGCGGTGACGACTTCGACAAAAAAATCGTCGATTTCATCGCTAACGAATTCCAAAGAGCCGAAGGAATTGACCTCCGCAAAGACAAACAAGCACTGCAACGCCTGACGGAAGCAGCCGAAAAAGCCAAGATTGAGCTTTCGAGCGTTACCCAAGCAGAAATCAACCTGCCATTTATTACCGCGACTCAAGACGGGCCAAAACACTTGGACACGACTTTGACGCGGGCCAAGTTTGAAGAACTATGCTCGGATTTGATCGATCGCTCCCGCATCCCCGTAGAAAATGCGATCCGGGACGCCAAATTAGACAAATCTGCAATTAATGAAGTCGTCTTAGTTGGTGGTTCTACGCGGATTCCTGCGGTGCAAGAACTGGTCAAAAAACTCCTTGGCAAAGACCCCAACCAAACGGTAAACCCGGACGAAGTGGTCGCAGTCGGTGCAGCAATTCAAGCAGGCGTACTCTCCGGCGAAGTCAAAGACATCTTGTTGCTCGACGTTACTCCGCTCTCTCTCGGCGTGGAAACATTGGGTGGCGTGATGACCAAAATCATTCCCCGCAACACCACTATTCCTACCAAGAAGTCGGAAACTTTCTCGACTGCTGTAGACGGCCAAACAAACGTGGAAATTCACGTTTTGCAAGGCGAACGGGAAATGGCGAATGATAACAAGGATTTGGGAACCTTCCGCTTAGATGGAGTTCCACCAGCCCCCCGTGGCGTACCTCAAATTGAAGTTACTTTCGATATCGATGCTAACGGTATTTTGAATGTAGCTGCTAAGGATAAAGGTACTGGCAAGGAGCAATCGATTAGCATTACTGGTGCTTCTACTTTGCCCAGCAATGAAGTCGATCGCATGGTGAGGGAAGCCGAATCGAATGCTTCTGCTGACAAGGAACGTCGCGAAAGGATCGATCGCAAAAACCAAGCTGATTCTCAAGCCTATCAAATCGAGAAGCAGTTGGCAGAATTGGGCGATAAAGTTCCCGCTGATGACAAAACTAAGATTGAAGGGTTGCTTAAAGACTTGCGATCCGCGATCGAGAGTGAAGATGACGATCGGATCAAGACACTGACAACCGAGTTGCAGCAAGCATTCTACGCTGTCAGCAGCAACCTGTACCAGCAAGCAGGCGGCCCGACTGACGGCCCTGGCGGCCCTGGTGGTCCTGGTGGCTATGGAGACGGCGGCCCAACTGGCGGCGACGACGTGATTGACGCCGACTTCACAGAAGGCAACAAATAAAAGGCTAAATTAAAAGCCCCCAGCTAGAAGCAAGAAACCCGGTTTTGAACAGAAACCGGGTTTCTGTTCGTTCAAAAACAAACCAAAGCCGATCGACTAAAATTACTAAAAATCTTGCTTGAGGCATAGACACAAAACTAGAATATGCTTTAATAAATATCATAAACTAGCAATAATATCGCAATCGAGAGCAATTAAATGTCACGTTCTCCTATACAAAATTCCTCCCCAAATACTCCCAGCCAATCTCATGTTGCATCCTTGCGCCGACTCCGCCGGATCAGCCATTTACTAGACAATGCAATTCCGATTCCCGGCACCAAATACCGCATCGGACTCGATCCGATATTGGGACTTATACCGGGCGGCGGCGATTTAATCAGTTCAATTTTTGCAGGATATGTTGTCTTCAAATCCGCTCAAATGGGAGTGCCTCAAGAGACTTTAGTAAAAATGGCAGCTAATATCGTATTTGATACAGTTGCTGGTACTGTACCGGTAGCCGGAGATTTGTTGGACGTTGCTTGGAAAGCTAATGTCAAAAATATAGAATTGCTGGATGCTCATTTAGGTTCCCCTGAACAAGGTAAAAAAGCCGATTGGCTATTTGTGGTGGCGTTAATGTTGGGTTTGATATTAATTGTCGGAGGCGTGATTTTCTTGAGTGTGATGCTTTTTGGATGGCTCTTTCAAGTAATTATAGGGCGTTAATTGGGGTTTAATGAGGAAGATAAATCACTTTCTTTGTGTCATATTAATAGCATATAATCGGGAAAATTTTTCATGAAAAATCATCTTTGAGGATGATTACGGGAATGGAAAAACATCTGGGTTAAACTACCCGTATGGTGCGTTGCTTTTTTGATGCCTCAACCAAGAGCTAACATCTCACAGATACGTACATTAATTACAAACAGGGCGAGTGGAAACAAACCCAACACTTTTTTTACTGCAATACTTGAGAAAAATAATAGGAGTATTAGCTACAAAAAAAACAGTGGCTGCAATCAATCTTCAATAAATAATAAAGTGTGTCAGGGTTGAAAAATTCAACCAAATCCTAACAATAAAAGTTCTGATTCTCTTGCCAAGAAGAGATATGTGGCAGAAATCTGAGATCTTGCACCATTCTCAAGAATAGGCTTTCCGACCTGTTCCACAATAAAAATCCCTCTGGATATTAAAAAGTATATCTTAAGTGTATTGACAAATATCATTTAATTTGCATCTAGCTGTAAATATTCTTTGAAACTAGGGATTGACCCGATCGCGCTTGAGTCCGATATAGTGATATAATGCAGACTATAATATCAAATTGATATAAATGCTTGAATTATCAGCACTTGGGCTGCTACAGTTGCAACCCCTGCACGGCTATCGGCTAAAGCAAAAACTGGAGCTGTTTATGAGCAGTTGCATCAGCGTCAACTACGGAGCGATTTACCCGCTGCTGAAACGCTTGGAAGAGCGAGGGGAGATTTCGGTAATAGCCGAAGAAGCCGGAGATGCGGGCTGTCCGCGCAAAATCTACGGAATTACCGCCAAAGGGCGCGAGCTCTGGCGACAAAAAATGCTCGAACACCCTCAAGAAAGCTGGGTTAACAGTGGTTCCCGGTTCCAAATCAAGTTTTTCTTTTTTGGCGACTTAGAACCTGAAGAACGGCTGAAGCTATTGGAACACCGCTTGCGAGCCTGTTACACCCGGCAAGACTACATCGAAAGCCTCAAGAGCGAATACCCACTAACCGACGACTATCAATTTGCCTCTCGCGATCGCTGCAAGTCAGTGCTGGCGTCAGAGATTGAGTGGTTAACCGAGCAACTAGCCAAGGAAAAAAGTGCGATCGCCGGAGTGGGTGACTCCCCAACCTTCGCTGAATCCGCCGACTCCAAGGGAAAATCCTTCCAACTCACCCACTCAGGTGAGTCATAAGAAGGATGTGCAATCTTCCCTGCCATCGTAACTTTTGAGAAATAACAAGAAGCTTTCCTAAGAAGAAGCACTCCCTGGCTTGGCTAACTATGATCGGACTAAAGCCCTGCACATACCCCAACCTCATTAAAAAGGTACTTTCCCGATTCCATCCTGTTTAAAATCGCTTGTCATTATTCCCCCATGTTTGAAGGGGACGCCGGAGAATCAAATATTCCGCCCAAGTCTCAGTAAGTCAGAAGTTAAAAAAAATCTAAGTGGTGCTGCCCATGAGTTATTCTAAATCCCCAGAATCCGTCGTTGAAGCCCAAGAGCAAAAATATCCCACACCGGAACAGCACCCAACGGATGCAGACAGCGAGGAACTGCAGGATTCTGCAACCCTTGCCGATGTGCCCCAACCTGTTGCTAAACCACGATCGCGCTGGCCCCTAATTGCCGCGATCGCGCTCGCCACAGGCGCAGCAGGTTTCGGCTGGTACTCGTGGCAATCGGGTCAGAATCGCCCACAGCAACAGGCAGCAGCAGCCCAACCCCCAGGCATACCAGTCAAGCTCGCAGCCGTACAAACCAGCTCAGTCCAAGATTCCTCGGAATTTGTCAGCAGCTTAGAAGCCAAGCGTTCGGTAGAAATCAAACCCGAAGTAGAAGGGCTAGTCACGGAGATTTTTGTCAAATCCGGGGACTTCATCAACCAAGGGCAACCCATCGCCCGCATGAAAAGCGACAGCGCCCAAGCTGACTTGAGGCAATCCCAAGCCAACCTGATCCGCGCTCAATCCCACTTAGCCGAATTGCAAGCAGGAGCCCGGCCCGAAGAAATCGCCCAAGCTCAAGCCCAAGTCGCCCAAGCCCAAGCCAACCTCGCTCAACTGCGATCGGGCTCTCGGCCAGAAGAAATTGGCCAAGCCCAAGCCCGCGTTAGCCAAGCTGAAGCCGACCTCGCCGATGCCGAAACAGGTAGCCTCTTAGAAGAAATCGCCCAAGCAAAAGCGCAAATTGAAGCAAACACGGCCGAAGCAAAGCTAGCCAGCCAGCAGCTTGCCAGATATCAAGTATTAGCCAAAGAAGGTGCAGCATCAGCAAACACCCTCCAAGAATACATCCAAAAAGAAGGCAGCGCCAAAGCCAATCTCCGAGAAGCTCAAAGGCGGTTCGAGCAGCGGCAAAAGAACAGACAAGCCGAGATTGATCGCCGCACAGCAGCCTTGCAACAGCAGCGGCAAGCTTTGCGGCAATTGCAAAATGGTTCGCGCCCAGAGGAAATAGCCAAAGCCGAAGCAGAAGTCGCACAAGCCAAGAGCAGATTAGCCGAGTTAGCCAACGGTACGCGCCAAGAACAGCTCGATCAAGCTGAAGCGCAAGTTGCCCAGGCTGCGGCTCAAGTGCGCGGCTTTGAAGTACAACTACAAGAAACTGCGGTCATAGCGCCCTTCGCGGGAGTCATCGGCGACATACCAGTGAAAGTAGGTGATTACTTGCAAAAAGGCAACGCCATCGCCACCCTGACAGAGAACCAATTGCTAGACTTGCGGTTATCAATTCCTTTGGAACGGATGCCTCAATTACGCTTAGGGCTGCCAGTACAAATGCTCGACGCTCAAGGTAAGGCGATCGCCCAAGGTCAAATCAGCTTTATCTCCCCAAACGTCAGCGCCAATTCCCAAACAATTTTAGCTAAAGCCACCTTTCCCAACCCCACCGGCGAACTGCTTAATCTTCAGTTTGTAAAAGCTAAAGTCATCTGGAAACAGAACCCCGGAATTTTAGTTCCAGTAACAGCAGTCACTCGCTTAGGTGGAGAAACTTTTGTCTTCACCGCTCAAAAGCCGGAACAGCCAAAACCTGGAATGCCACCTTTAGTAGCGCGGCAAAAGCCTGTGAAATTGGGAGCCATTCAGGGGAATAATTATCAAGTTATCGAAGGTTTGCAAGCCGGCGAAAAAATTGTTACCGCAGGCATCCTTAACTTGACAGATGGCGCTCCCATTATGGCTCAAGAGGAAGGGAAAGGAGCCGGGAAAAAATTACCATTAGCAAGCCCAAAATAAGGTATCTTGTTGCGTTTTAGCCCTCTTAACAGGTAAATTAAGAGCGCTAAAGCGCAACTACGTACCTTACGTGAAACTACTTGATTGCTCCGCTCTAAAAAAGCGGGCTATTTTAATTTTTGACTGAAGTGCAATTAGGAATTACCAATTATCAACTAACAACTACCCATTACCCAAATAATGTTTGCAGATTTCTTTATTAAACGACCTGTCTTTGCTAGCGTCTGCGCCTTAATTATTGTTTTGGTAGGCGCAATCAGCATTCCCACATTGCCGATCGAGCGCTTCCCCGACATCAGCCCCACCCAAATCAACGTCACAGCCAACTATAGCGGTGCGAATGCTGAAGTTGTCGAAAATGCGGTAACAAACATCCTAGAAAGGCAAATCAACGGCATTGAAGGACTGAAATATCTAACTTCCAGTAGCACTAACAGTGGAACTAGCACCATTACAGCCACCTTTGATACTTCCCGCGACAAAGATATCGCCGCCGTCGATGTGCAAAATAGAGTTGCAGTTGCTCAACCACAACTGCCAGATGCCGTACAACGCACAGGAGTTACAGTTACCAAACAATCTAACAGCCTGCTGCTGGCTATAGGATTATTTACCGAAAATAAAGAATACGATACCATATTTTTAAGCAACTACGCCGACCTCTATTTAGCAGATACTTTAAAAAGAGTAAAAGGCGTGGGCGACGTGCGAATTTTTGGGGAAAGACGCTATGCTATGCGCCTGTGGATCGACCCCAATAAATTAGCTGCTCGTAATCTAACAATGCAAGATGTAACAAGAGCAATTAATGAACAAAACTTGCAAGTTGGGGTAGGTAGAATTGGTCAAGAACCCGCCCCAGAAGGGCAAATGTATCAGATTGATTTGAGTGCAGAAAGTCGTCTCAAAAGCCCCACAGAATTTGACGACATAGTTATTAAAAGCGAAGCAAATGGAACCTTAGTTAAATTAAAAGATGTCGGTAGAGCAGAATTAGGAGCAGAAAATTATAACTCTTTTCTGCGATTTCGAGGGAATGACGCTGTGGGTTTAGGGATTTACCAATTGCCAGGAAGTAATGCTCTAAATGTTGCCCATGCCGTCAAAGCAGAAATGGAAAAATTAGCGAAAAACTTCCCTCCGGGGGTGATACATAGAACCGCACTAGATACGACTCAATTTGTCCAAGAGTCAATGGCAGAAGTAGTCAAAACTCTGTTTGAAGCAGTCTTGCTAGTGGTGATAGTTATTTTTGTTTTCCTGCAAGATTGGCGCACTACGATTATTCCCACCCTCACAATTCCCATTTCCTTGATTGGGACATTTGCCTTTATCAAAGTATTCGGCTTTACGATTAACAGTTTGTCTCTATTTGGTCTTACCTTAGCAACAGGTTTAGTGGTTGATGACGCTATCATCGTAGTCGAAAATATTGACCGTCTAGTCCGCCAAGGTATGAATGCCCGCCAAGCAGCTTCCGAGTCAATGCGGGAACTTTTTAGTGCTGTAATTGCCACTTCCTTAGTATTGATGGCCGTGTTCGTACCCGTGGCATTTTTCCCAGGGACAACGGGAGCACTCTATAAACAATTTGCCCTGACAATTGCTTTTTCCGTGCTGCTTTCTACCTTTATGGCGGTTACTCTTACTCCCTCACTTGCCGCTATATTACTGCGCCCAGGTAAGAAGTTTGGCGGCCCGTTGGGTTGGGTGTTTAACCGGATTAATATATTTCTTGATTGGATGCAAAAGAAATATAGAGATTCCTTAATATTCTTAACACGATTTAAAACCATTGTTACCCTGTTGTTTATTGCTTCTCTGGGATTCACAGCTTGGCTTTATTTAGCAGTACCGACAGCATTTATCCCAGAGGAAGACCAAGGCTATTTTCTGACAATTATTCAAGGGCCTCAAGGGGTTTCGCTGCAATACACCCAGCAGGTGATGGACGGAGTGGAACAAGAAATCCTCAAAGTTCCTGAAGTTGTGGGAACTTTTTCTGTAGGTGGCTTTGGTTTTAGTGGTAATAGTTCCAATCAGGGGATTATATTTACTACCCTTAAGCCATGGAAAGAACGTCACGGAGAAGATCAAACTGTACAGGCGATTATTGGTAAATTGCGGGGTAAGTTTTTCGCGATTCCAGAAGCGAGAATTTTTCCAGTGAATCCGCCAGCTATTCAAGGTTTAGGTCAATTTGGAGGATTTCAATTTCAATTGCAAGACCGCAAAGGTAACAGCGGTTTAGATTCTCTAGTTCAGGCGATGGGTGGGATTTTAAAGCAGGCGAATCAGACGCCCGGATTGCAGGCGGTATTTAGTACGTTTGCTGCGAATACGCCTCAGTTACTTGTGGAAGTTGACCGCAATCGAGCTAAGGCTCTAGATATTCCCATTAATGATGTTTTCAGTACGTTACAAACGGCTCTGGGTTCTCAGTATGTGAATGATTTTAATCTGCAGCAGCGCAATTATCGGGTTTATGTTCAGGCGGATAAACAGTTTCGTGATAACCCTGAAGATATTAGTAAGTTGTATGTTCGCTCTGGAAAGAATGAAATGATTTCTTTGAGCAATTTGGTGAAGATAACTCCGGTGGTGGGAGCGCAAACTGTTAACCACTACAATTTATATAGGTCAATTGAAATTAGTGGCTCTCCGGCTCCGGGATCGAGTTCTGGACAGGCGATAAAATCGATGGAAAAGGTGGCGGCTCAAGTTTTGCCGTCGGGTTTTGGCTATGAATGGTCGGGGAGTTCTTTAGAAGAAATTGAGTCGGGGGGTCAAGCACCAATTATTTTTGGTTTGGGACTGATTTTTGTGTTCTTGGTTTTGGCGGCTCAGTACGAAAATTATGTCGATCCTTTCATTATTTTGCTGGCGGTTCCTCTGGCGATTTTAGGTGCACTTTTAGCTCAGTCGTTGCGGGGTTTGGCGAATGATGTTTATTGTCAAATTGGTTTGGTGATGTTAATTGGGTTGGCGAGTAAAAACGCGATTTTAATTGTGGAATTTGCTAACCAGTTGCGGGAACGGGGATATCCAATTGCTAAGGCAGCAGTCGAGGCTTCTCAAGAGCGTTTACGACCGATTTTGATGACTTCTCTATCATTTATTTTGGGGATTGCTCCCCTAATTAACCCGGAAGGTGCGGGGGCGGCAAGTCGTAGATCGCTAGGGACTGCGATCGCGGGGGGGATGGTTGTTTCTACTTTCTTGAGTTTGTTTATGGTGCCGGTTCTGTATGTGGTGGTTGTCTCGGCTCGCGATCGCTTTCGGAAACGCGATCGCCCGCAAAATCCGCCCGATGATGGCACAATTTTGAACGGGAAAACAACTCACCACGAGGAGATTGAACGCGATAAAGTATCGCCGTTGTAGTTGGTAATTAGTTCCTTTAACTATCCGGTTAGTGGTTCTTTCTTCAAAATACCGGACTATCTGTGCCACCAACTTTTTTATTGTTGCGACGCTGTGCGGCAACTCTCGGAGAAGATTTTTTGTGCAGGTAGCGATCGCCCGATCGCACCCCATCGTGCAATAATGATATGACTTGCACAAAAGCTCTATTAGTAGGTAAATCTTGCCTACCTTACCGCTACATATAGCGTCTCAACTGTCAACCCGTGCAAGTTACCAATTAAACCGGCTGTTGCACTACACAAATTTTTCCTAATGGCTGAAGTCCCCCTAAATCCCGCAGAACTTGCAGAAGCCCTCAACGGCTTTACCGATATCAATTTCCAATTGCCAGATCCCGAAGACGAACAAATACCAGAATTTGATTTTGAAAATCAGGTTGACAATGCCTGGAAAGTGTGCGATCGCTTCGACTTGCAAACCGACATTTGGCGGGGACGCATTCTCCGAACAGTCCGAGACAGAGAAAAAAAAGGTGGCGAAGGACGCGGCACAGGGTTTTTGAACTGGCTCAAAGAAAGAGAAATTGGCAAAAGTCAAGCCTATTCTTTGATAGAATTAGCTAAGAGTGCCGACACTCTGATCCAGCAAGGAGATTTAGACCCAGATTCCATTAGAAACTTCAGCAAAAGAGCCTTTGTAGAAACCGCCAAAGCATCTCCCGAAGTCCAGCAAATGGTAACAGATGCCGCAGCAAGTGGCGATCGCATCACCCGCCGCGAAGTCAAACAACTCTCCGACGAATGGATGGCAATGAACTCAGATTTATTGCCCGAAGAAGTCAAAGAAAAAGCATCTACTGGTTCTCTACCTTCCCGCTACCTCGCTCCTTTAGTCAAAGAAATGGAGAAACTCTCCCCATCTCACCAAAGCGAAATTCAAAAAGAAGTAGCAGAAAATCCCGACGTAGATACTGTCAAACAGCTAACTTCCGACGCCAAGAACTTATCAAAATATCTCGACGCCGCCGCCCAAGTGCAAGCTCTCAATCAGTCTCATTTAGACATGGAAATGGCCTTAGAAGAATCTTTGCGAGTAGGCTGTTTGGGAACCACCGCAGACGTTGTAAAACAAGCCGCACAGCTAGAACAAACAGTAGTCAAACTCTACACAATTTGGAAGCGTTTAGGCAGTTTGGCAGATAGATTGTACGTGGATACAGGAGCAAGCACACCCAATTTGCGGTTGCTTTTGGGATGCTTGGACAGCCTTTCGGGAGAAAAGATAGAAGTGGATTTCGGAGACGGAGAACGCTCTATTCGCTTGCAAATTTTCAGCGAATAGCTCAACCTTGACCGCAGATAAAAGCCAACATCCCGGCTCATTATCTGCGTCGAACCCTATTCATCTGCGGTTAAATTTTCTGATTTTTTTCCAAAGATATCGGGGATGCAAATAACGCCGATATTTGGTAACTACTTCTTTCCCCAACAGCACTACGCTAATCCAAAAACAAACTTCTGCCCCAACAGCCAGAACGACAGATAAAGTAGTTTTTTGGGTAATGTCCAGCGGCAGGAATGGCACAACAAAAAAGACTGCCAACCACGGTAGAAAAGATACGATAAATAAAAATAAACCGAGTTTTTGCATAGATTCACATAATACAGCTTTGATATCCCCTTTATCTCTTAGTCCGCTTAGAGTGAACTTCGTTTGTATAGTAGCGATTTCAATCGCCGAGTGACTACAAACTCGCATCTTGCACCAATGTCAGCAACAGGCTTTCCGGCCTGTTCCAGAAGAACATTTAGTATTTGTGCAACAGGCCGGAAAGCCTGTTCTTGAGAATGGTTCAACAAATGACTACAAACTTAATTGCCAAGCATCTCCAACTCAATTCTTAATCCCCGTCGCCGCAATCCCGCGTATAAACTGCCGCTGACCGGCCAAAAACAGCAACACCACCGGTACAGTTCCAATTACCACCGCCGCCATCAACAACTGCCAACTGCTGGTAAACTGTTCCTGAAACTCAGCCAGAACCAACTGTACAGTCCGTAACTCCGGCCGCGTCGTAAACACCAGTGGCTTAAACAAATCGTTCCACTCCCCGATAAACGTAAACAAAAACAGCGTCACCAAAGCAGGGCGGGCCAAGGGTAACATCACCTGCCACAAAACCTGCCAGCGGTTAGCCCCATCCAGCATTGCCGCCTCCTCCAACTCCACCGGAACAGTCATAAAATACTGGCGCAGCAGAAAAATCCCAAAACCGTTAGCCGCCGTAGGCAAAATCAGCGCCCCGTAAGTATTCAGCAGATGACCCCACTTCAAAACCAAGAAAATGGGAATTACCAAAAGCTGAAACGGAATTACCAGCGTCGCCAAAACCCCCAAAACTAGGGCCTGTCGCCCGCGAAACTTCAGCCTGGCCAAAGCATAACCGGCCAAAGCAGAAGTCACAATCTGAAAACCCGTCACTGCGATCGCCACTAGAGTAGAATTAAGGAATGCCAACAAAAAATTGCCCCGTCGCCAAGCCTCCTGATAGTTCGCAAAAGTCAGGCCTGTGGCCTTGACACCGACACCAGATGGTGATAAGGAAACCCAAAATACAGCAGCCAGTGGCAGCAGCACCAGCGCAGCACCCGCCAGCAACAAAATAAAACTCAGCAGTTCCAGCGCTTGAGACCTGTCAAAGGATTTACCCATAAATTTGTGAATTAACCTAAAATAATAAGCCTGTGAGGTTCTCCAACCCGATCGCATCCCAGATTCCCATACAACAACATAATAGTCGTAGAGGGAAAGAAGGAGTACCTAGGGAGGAAGTTGTGATTAGGATATAATGTTATAGATAGAGTTGGTACTGTAAAACCCTGAAAGGTGGAGACATAGACCGTATTTCTATCATCTATTTCCGGGCAAAAGATCGACTAACGACTAATTCAAGTAATTAGTAAATAGATAGCATTCTAGCGATAGTCTTTCTGGAGTGTTCGACGGCAAAAGTCCGGCAAACACGCGCTCGGACGCCAGTTTTTCCCGGAACGTCAAAGAAAAGTTCTTTGGCGAAAGCATCCTCAGCTATAATCTGTGATTTAGATGGGGTGCGTTCAAAATAAGTAAAGTGTACTGTCACTGACCCCCCATTTTAAAGGGGTTTCCAAACATCCCGCAAGCTTATATAAGGAGACTACATATCTATGCCCCAGCTTGAGGCCAGCCCAACAATTGACTTTCAAACCGAAACTTACAAAGATGCTTACAGCCGCATCAACGCCATTGTGATTGAAGGCGAACAAGAAGCTCACGATAATTACCTGACACTGGCCGAACTGTTGGCGGACAAAAAAGCAGAGTTAGTTGGCTTGTCCAAGATGGAGAACCGCCACATGAAGGGCTTCCAAGCTTGTGGTCGGAATCTTAAAGTCACGCCGGACATGGCATTTGCCAAAGAGTTCTTTTCGGAATTGCACAGAAACTTCCAGACGGCCGCGGCCCAAGGTCAGATTGTAACTTGCTTGTTGATTCAATCGCTAATTATCGAGTGTTTTGCGATCGCAGCTTACAACATCTACATCCCCGTCGCCGATGACTTTGCTCGCAAAATCACCGAAGGCGTCGTCAAAGAAGAATACAGCCACCTCAACTTTGGGGAAGTCTGGCTGCAAGCTCACTTTGAGGAATCCAAAGCCGAACTCGAAGCCGCCAACCGCCAAAACCTGCCCATCATCTGGAGACTGCTAAACTCTGTCGCCGACGATGCCCGCGTCTTGGGAATGGAAAAAGACGCTTTAATCGAAGACTTTATGATTGCCTACGGCGAAGCCCTAGGTAACATTGGCTTTAACAACCGCGATATCATGCGGATGTCAGCACAAGGCCTCGCAGCCTAGTTAATTCGGAAATAAGGAATGGGAAAAAAATTAAAAATTAAAAATTAAAAATGGGATAACTCATTTTAAAATATAAATTTTTAATCTTCCCATCTTCCATTTTTCATCTTTCATCTTCCACCTTCCATCTTCCTTCATTTGACAACTTAATGTTTGGTCTAATCGGTCACTTAACCAGCTTAGAACACGCCCAATCAGTAGCTAACGAGCTGGGCTATCCAGAATATGCCGATCAAGGTCTCGATTTTTGGTGCAGCGCACCGCCCCAAATAGTTGATCAGATCACGGTAACAAGCATCACTGGACAAAAAATAGAAGGGCGCTATGTGGAGTCCTGTTTTCTGCCAGAAATGCTAGCCACTCGCCGGATTAAAGCAGCCACTCGCAAAATCCTTAATGCGATGGCACACGCTCAAAAAAACGGGATTAACATCACTGCTTTAGGCGGCTTTTCTTCGATCATTTTTGAGACTTTCAACTTGCAGCAAATTAAGCAAATTCGCAATCTCAAGTTGGAGTTCGAGCGCTTCACCACTGGTAACACTCACACGGCTTACATCCTCTGCCGCCAAGTAGAAGAAGCAGCCCCTAAATTGGGGATTGAACTTTCAAAAGCCACTGTAGCCGTTTGCGGTGCTACTGGCGATATTGGCAGTGCGGTGTGTCGCTGGCTCAATGTTAAAACAAATGTAGCAGAATTGTTGCTGATTGCCCGCGACAAAGAACGATTGCAAGATTTGCAATCGGAATTGGGGCGAGGCAAAATCATGGATTTGGAAGAAGCCCTGCCCCAAGCGGATATTGTAGTCTGGGTAGCCAGTATGCCCAAGGGAGTAGAAATTGACCCTAAAACATTGAAGCAACCATGTTTATTGATTGACGGTGGCTATCCGAAAAATTTGGCAACTCAGGTTCAGCATCCCGGAATTTACGTGCTCAATGGCGGCATTGTGGAGCATTCCCTCGATATTGAGTGGAAAATCATGAAGATTGTCAATATGGATGTGCCGGGCCGACAGTTGTTTGCCTGTTTTGCTGAATCAATGCTGCTGGAATTTGAAAAAATGTATACCAATTTTTCTTGGGGACGGAATCAAATTACTGTGGAAAAGATGGAGCAAATCGGTCATATTTCTGTCAAGCACGGTTTCAGACCTTTATTAATGTCAGTTTGATGTTAAAAGTCAACTGTTAAATTTTCAAATTTAATAGTTGACTTTTCCTTTGGCATCGGAATAATATTTGGAGGAGTGCAGCGCGAGCGGGAAGCTCGCGCTATATGATAATGATAATGTGACCAAATTTGATATCATACAAAATTTAAAACTCAAAATTTCCAATTTGGCCGTCTTTTTTACCATCCCCTGACAGGGTAGGATCGGAAAATAGTCGATCGACAAAACCTTAAAACCTTATAGAAATTATCAGCGTGCCAAACCCCGACCGCAAACCACTACTCCTAGATTTTGAAAAGCCGCTGGCGGAACTAGAAACCCGAATTCACCAGATCCGCGAACTCGCCGAAGAAAACAGCGTCGATGTTACCGACGAAATTCGCAAACTAGAATCTCGCTCAGCCCAACTGCGACAAGAAATTTTCAGCAGCTTGTCCCCCATGCAGCGGCTGCAACTCGCCCGTCACCCGCGTCGCCCCAGCACCCTCGATTACATTCAGGCAATTAGCGACGAGTGGATCGAGCTTCACGGCGATCGGCGCGGCGGAGACGATCCGGCCCTCGTCGGTGGAATTGCTAGGATAGACGGGCGTCCCACAGTCATCATCGGCCATCAAAAAGGACGCGACACAAAAGACAATATCGCCCGCAACTTCGGCATGGCGGCTCCCGGTGGCTATCGCAAAGCCCTGCGGTTGATGGAACACGCCGATCGCTTCGGAATGCCAATTTTCACCTTTATCGACACTCCGGGGGCTTGGGCGGGCTTAGAAGCAGAACAGCTCGGACAGGGAGAGGCGATCGCCTGTAACCTCCGAGAAATGTTTCGCCTCGACGTTCCCATTATTTGCACCGTCATCGGCGAAGGCGGTTCCGGCGGCGCATTGGGTATCGGTGTCGGCGAGCGGCTGTTGATGCTGGAACATTCCGTCTACACCGTCGCCACCCCGGAAGCTTGCGCGGCCATTCTATGGAAAGACTCTGGCAAAGCTAACTTGGCTGCAGAAGCCCTGAAAATCACTTCCTGGGATTTGAAAAACCTCGGCGTTCTCGATCAAATAGTACCAGAGCCGATAGGCGGCGCTCACTCGAATCCCCTCAAAGCTGCGTCCATACTCAAACAAGCTTTGTTAGAAAACTTAGCAGAACTAACCCAGCTTACGGGTCAGCAGCGACGCGATCTCCGGTATCAAAAGTTTCGCCACATCGGTGTATTCACTGAAATTTCTGCTTGAGCCGATCGATTCAGAGTTATCAGTTATGAGTTAAAAATTCTTAACTTTAAACTCATAACTCACAGCTCATTATTCTGCGGCTCTGTCAGCAGTGTTATAATTTCTCAGGTGACACGGCTTAACAGTTCTTAATGTTGATCTCATAATTAACTGTTATCACCCGCAGCAGACAGTTGTCTAATTTGCCGAAGAAGGCTGCAACGCTGTAGGGAGTTGCCGAGCGAAAGTATTAGGACACTGAATGAACCATCCAACAACAAAGCAGGCTCTAATTACCGGAGCCAGCAGCGGTATTGGCAAAGCGACGGCTCTAGCGTTCGCCGCCGAGGGCATAAATCTGGCCTTAGTTAGCCGAGAGTCGGAAAACTTAGAAGCCGTTGCCGCAGCAGCCAGAGAAGTCGGAGTGAAAGCAGAAGCTTATCCCTTAGACTTGGCAAAAATTGAGCAAGTGCAAAGCAGCATCAGCGCGATCGCATCTCAATTCGGTGCCGTAGATATCCTGGTCAACAGCGCGGGTATGGGCTACACGGGCTCCTTAACGGAAACGCCGCTAGCCGAGTGGCAGAGCGTTCTAGACCTCAATCTAACTAGCGTTTGGCAGTGCATTTTAGGAGTTTTGCCCTCGATGCGCGATCGCCGATCGGGAATCATCATCAACGTTTCCTCGATCGCCGGCACCCAAGCCTTCCCCAACTGGGGAGCCTACTGCGTTAGCAAATTCGGTCTCATGGCTTTGTCTAAAACCTTAGCCGCCGAAGAACGGGTTCACGGAATTCGCGTAACAGCAATCTGTCCGGGTTCTGTCAACACTCCCCTGTGGGACACAAACACCGTGGACGCCGACTTTGATCGCACCGCCATGTTAACCCCAGAAATCGTCGCCCAATCAATTCTGCACGCAGTTCAGTTGCCAGCAAGTGCAGTAATTGAAGAAATCACACTCATGTCCAACGCAGGAGTTTTGTGAACTTGAGATTTTAGACTGCTGGATTTTTCTCGAATTCAACAATCTTTGAATCTCTAGCTATATCCCCCAATCCAAAATCGATTCACCCTCACACCAACTTGTTATGACAATTGCATCTTCCACCGATTCCAATGGCTCGAACTCTCTCTCGACTGACAGCATGAAACTGTTACAAACCGCAGATAATAACTCCCCGCGCATCCCAACTCGACCCGATCGCAATTCCTCCCACGGTCAAGAATCCAGCGTGCCCAAACCCTCAGAAGTAGGCCAAGAAGAAATGATGGAGGCCGTTCGGACAATGCTGCTGGGAGTAGGAGAAGACCCCGAACGCGAAGGGTTGCTCAAAACCCCGAAGCGGGTAGCAGAAGCAATGCGGTTTCTCACCAGTGGTTACAGTCAATCCCTAGAAGAACTCCTCAACGGCGCTATCTTTGACGAAGGTCACAACGAAATGGTTCTGGTGCGAGACATCAGCGTATTCAGTATGTGCGAACACCATATGCTGCCGTTTATGGGTAGAGTTCATGTCGCTTACATTCCCAACCAAAAAGTAGTGGGATTGAGCAAATTAGCCCGAATTGCTGAGATGTACAGCCGCCGATTGCAGGTGCAAGAACGTTTGACGCGCCAAATTGCTGAAGCAGTTCAGACAATATTGGAACCGCAGGGAGTAGCTGTAGTAATGGAAGCCAGCCATATGTGCATGACGATGCGGGGTGTGCAAAAACCCGGTGCTTGGACGGTTACGAGTGCCATGTTGGGCGTGTTTCAAGAAGAACAGAAAACTCGCGAAGAATTCCTGAATTTGATCCGCCACCAACCGGCATTCTTTTAGTCATTAGTCATTAGTCATTAGTCATTAGTCAATCACTTTTTGGGTGGAGGCTAGCAATCAAGTAATTTGGTCACTAGCCCCCAGATTCATCGGCAGTCGCAATCTAAAATTTAAAATCTAAAATCAGATGACGATCGACTGATAAACCCATAAAATAGACGGGTGACTCATGACTTGTGACTAAATGAATCCTATTAAATTCGGTACAGATGGCTGGCGCGGTATCATTGCTGACGATTTTACATTCGATCGCGTGGCGTTAGTAGCTCCCCTAGCTGCACAAGTTCTCGCACAAACCGGCGGCAGCGATGGCAGCAGCGGTACCGTAATTGTCGGTTACGACCGCCGATTTCTGGCTGAAGAATTTGCCAAAACAGCGGCTGTTGCCGTCCAAAACGCAGGATTTGACGTGCTGCTGAGCGAATCCTACGCCCCTACTCCAGCTTTCAGTTTAGCTGCCAAACAATTAAATGCTTTGGGTGCGATCGTCCTGACAGCCAGCCACAATCCCGGTGCATATTTAGGGTTAAAAGTCAAGGGCGGATTTGGCGGTTCAGTTTCGCCCGAAGTTACTCAACAGATAGAAGCAAAACTCGAAAATCCGGCGGCACTTTCAGCAACTCCGGGCAAATTGGAGAATTTCAATCCTTGGCCGGCTTACTGCAAAACCTTGCGGGAAATGGTAGATATTGAGGCGATTAAAGAAGCGATCGCCAGCGGCAAAATTACAGTATTTGTAGATGTAATGCACGGTGCCGCCGCCGGAGGATTAGCTCAAATTTTAGAAGAAACAGTGCACGAAGTCAACAGTGATCGAGATCCGCTGTTCGGCGGCGGTGCACCGGAACCTTTACCACGCTACCTGTCGCAGTTATTTCGGGTGATGCGTACTCACCAGCGAAAAAGCTCTGGTTTGTCGATCGGATTTGTATTTGACGGAGATAGCGATCGAATTGCAGCCGTTGACTCTAGCGGCAACTTTCTCAGTTCACAAATCCTAGTTCCCATATTAATCGAACATTTAGCAAAACGGCGCGGCTTGACCGGGGAAGTCATCAAAACAGTCAGCGGTTCCGACATAATTCCCAAAATTGCCAAGCTGTACGACTTGCCATTATTTGAAACGCCGATCGGTTACAAGTATATAGCCGATCGAATGTTAACCACCCAAGTCTTAGTCGGCGGGGAAGAATCGGGAGGAATTGGCTACGGTACACACATCCCCGAACGAGATGCTTTACTGTCAGCGCTGTATTTGTTAGAAGCAGTTGTCAAATCCGGGGAAGACTTAAGCGAAATTTACAGCCGACTGCAACAAGAAACAAGCTTTACTTCAGCTTATGACAGAATCGACTTGCACTTAGCAAACATGGAAGAAAGGTCGCGTTTGCTGTCCCTGCTGCAAAACCGACCTTTAACAGAAATCGCCGGCAAAGCAGTTATAGATTGCAACAAAGTTGACGGATATAAATTCCGTTTATCCGACGGAAGTTGGCTGTTAATTCGCTTTAGCGGAACCGAACCGGTGTTGCGGCTGTATTCAGAAGCCGCGACATTGAAAGAAGTTATGCAAAACTTAAACTGGGCGAAAGCTTGGGCGCATAATTAATCGAAGTTTTCAGCCGCAGATAAACGCAGACAAACGCGGATAAATTGATATCAAATCTCTATTTCTCTGTGTCCTCTGCGCCCTCTGCGGTTAAAATAATCTTCTTCATAAATAAAATCGTATTGCCGTAGCAATCCTCCCATCAATTGTGAACTCTTTCTCTTCTCTTATCTTCTCTTACTTGGCGTCCTAGCGCTTACGCGCGGCTTCGCCTAACGCGCCTTCGCGGTTCGTAAAAAAAGTCTTACTCCCCAATGAAACACTGTTGCTATATCAGATAAATTTTAGGATAAAAGCAAATGGAATACAGCGATTTCAGCCTTGCGAGAGTCAAAAAAGATTTTGGATTAACTTTAGATGAAAGTCGCAATTTATTTGCCGAGACAAAACCAGTTTCACCCTCAGAAATTTTAACCACAATCCTGATTGATTATGTACCGCTAGCCACTTTTATTTCCACAGAAAAAGCTCGCTCAGAATTTTTAATTGCCCCGATAAGTAAATGGACAGAATTAATTACACACTGATTCTTTGCTAGACAAGGCTTGTAGCCCAGAGTTTTGTGTAATTAATTGTGTCTTACTACTTATTAGCAGAAGTTCGGCGATTGTTAAATAAACGAGTTTCTCTTTTTTCCGGTAAGGATTTTACTGTCGATCCAGAAAGAGGTTTGCAAGGATTTTGCGATTATATTATTAGCGGTTCTTCAGAACAATTGTTTATCAGTGCTCCGGTTATAACAATTTTTGAGGCAAAAAAGGAAGATATCATTGGCGGTTTGGGTCAATGCGTGGCCGCAATGGTAGCGGCTCAATGTTTCAATCAAAACCAAGACACTGAGGTCGATCGCATTTACGGTTCAGTGACGACTGGCACTAACTGGAAGTTCTTGATTTTACAGGAAACTACTCTCTATATCGATCCGATTGAATACTATATTAAAGAGGTTGATAAGATTTTGGGAATTTTGTTACAACCATTTTCCCAATATGTTTGTTAATATGAAGCCGTAAGTTTTAAGAGAAATAATGACTGATCGCAAATTGCTAGTTGTAGCTACGGGAAATCCGGGTAAACTCAAGGAAATGCAAGTTTATCTTCAGGATTTGGGATGGGAATTGGAACTCAAACCGGAAGAGTTGGAAATTGAGGAAACAGGCGAAACTTTTATTGCTAATGCTTGCTTGAAGGCATCTGAAGTGGCAAAAGCAACGGGCAAATGGTCGATCGCCGATGATTCTGGTTTAATGGTAGATGCACTCGACGGCCAACCGGGCATTTACTCCGCGCGCTACGGGAAAACCGATGCTGACAGGATCGATCGACTTCTCAAAGAATTGGGAAACGAACAAAACCGGGAAGCACAATTTGTTTGCGCGATCGCGATCGCGCGTCCCGACGGTACAATTGCCTTACAAGTAGAAGGAATTTGCCGCGGCGAAATCCTCCACACTCCTCGCGGTACGGGAGGTTTCGGATATGACCCCATTTTCTACGTACCCGCACAGCAACAGACTTTTGCCGAAATGACACCGGATATCAAGCGATCGCACTCTCACCGCGGCCGAGCCTTCCAGGCTCTCACACCACAAATGGCGAACCTTGTCAACCCATAATGAAGAAAAAAGCCAAAACAGAGGGTAACTGTGGCATTGGATATTGACACTTAGGTATGAAAACTAAACAGGAAAGAGGTTTTTCGTTGGCAATGATTAGTTACCAATGCCCAATGCCCAATGCCCAATGCCCAATGCCCCAGTATATTAGATTGCCTCCAAGTTCTTTTCTCCAGTCCGAATCCGAATAATTTGTTCTACAGGAGAGATGAAAATCTTGCCGTCGCCAATCTCGCCCGTGCGGGAAGCCGCGATAATTTTATCAACCACCATGTCAACCTGATCGTTTTCCACAACAATCTCGACCTTGAGCTTTTGCAAGAACTCAACGGTATACTCAGAACCGCGATAGCGTTCTGTCATGCCCTTTTGACGGCCAAAACCTCTAACTTCAGAAACAGTCATCCCCACAATACCAGCATTGACGAGTGCGATTTTCACTTCGTCTAGTTTAAAGGGGCGAATAATAGCTTCAACCTTTTTCAAGTTTTTCACTCCTAACAGTTAGTACCTTCGTTATATTACTTAATCGGCGTGACATCTTTTAATATCACTGCCAACAGCAAGTATTTTGTCAAGTATATTACCCTATCTTGTACTCGCGATGAAATGCACGCCAACCTTTAACAATCTTCTCGGATTTTCCGGGCGCGCGGGTTCTCGGTTCCGGCCGATCGCGGTAGAGTTAAGAAGACTGCAGCAGCCGTCCCCCGCCGATCTGCTAAAACAGAAAAAGAATGCAGGAGACAGGAGTTTTCCGAGTTTCCGTTTTGCTATGTCAGATTTGCACGTATTGCTGAAAACTATAATTGCCAGAGGCGGTCAGTTAAACTATTCCTATGCACCCAGCCAGCCCTCCCCCTGACCGCAGCGGGCTTGATGCCCTACTGAGAAATCGCCCCTTCCTCGCCTTGTGGACGGGCCAGTTATTGGCCCAAGTGGCGGATAAAATCTTTTACGTATTGCTGATTATTCTGCTGAAAACCGGCGACTACCGACCCTGGCCGGTTTCTTGGCAGCATTCGGAAAATTCTATGGAAAATTCTATGCTGTCAGCGGTGATGATTGCCTACACCGTGCCGGCGATCGTCTTTGGTTCCGCAGCCGGTATCGTGGTAGACCGCTTTTCCAAAAAGCAAATGCTCATCGCCTGCAACGTGATTCGAGCCGGGTTGATTGTAGCTTTGCCGTTTTTGCCCAAAGCTTTTGTGGTTTTGTTGACGATGACGTTTTTGATCTCTACCGTAACGCAATTTTTTGCTCCTGCAGAAGCGGCAGCCGTCCCCCTGGTCGTGGGGCGAGAAGGACTGATGTCAGCAAATGCTCTGTTCGCCTCATCCACAATGGGCGGGATTATTATCGGGATGACGATCGGCGAACCGCTGTTTAGTTGGGTTAAACACAGCTTCGGATCAGCTTCTCAAGAGTTTTTGCTGGGCGGGTTGTACCTGATCTCAGCAGGTTTGATCTATGCCATGCGGATCAAAGAAGGTCATCCCGGCAGCAGTGGCAAAAACGTCCATCCTTGGCAAGATCTCAAGGAAGGTTTGCGCTATTTGAAACACAATCACCTTGTCAGCAACGCGATGGTGCAGTTGACAATTTTGTATTCCGTGTTTGCGGCGCTTCAGGTGCTGGCGATCGCGCTTTCAGGCAAAATAGGTCTCAAAGAAACTCAATTTGGCTTTTTGCTAGCTGCTGCAGGAATTGGAATGGTCTTCGGCGCAGCCTTTTTGGGACACTGGGGTCATCGAATGCACCACAAACCTCTGCCTTTAATCGGTTTCTTGATGATGGGTTTTGTATTAGCAATGTTTGCCTTTACTCGACTGTTGTGGGTGGGATTCGGATTGAGTGCTCTGTTCGGTTTTGGTGCTTCTTTAATTAACGGCCCGATGCAAGCTCTGATTCAAGAAAAAACTCCCGAATCTATGCGGGGCAAAGTCTTTGGCTTGGAGAACAATGCGATTAATATTGCTCTGAGCTTGCCTTTAGCGATTACTGGCCCGCTGACTGATGCTGTCAGCCAAGCCGTCGGCTCGAATGACAAGGGCTTGCGGATCGTGTTGCTGAGTTTGGGATTTTTGGTGTCGGTGATGGGGATGGCAGCTTGGAAACATACTCGCAAAGTCTTGCAGGATGTTCTGTAAACTTTGCAAAGAAGGAAGTTCGGCAACGGATTGTGTAACGGATGTAACGGATGTCAGGAAGAAGGAAGAAGGAAGAAGGAAGAAGGAAGAAGGAAGAAGGAAGAAGGAAG
>NZ_JAUBVF010000066.1:0-35492 GCF_036705685.1 Microcoleus sp. AT3-A2 | reverse complement strand
TGAGGCAATGTGCTCGTTGACGTACCTGATGATGTCGGCTTTGGCGATAAATTCGCTGTAACAATTTAGACGAAAGAGGGTTTATTTCTCTGATAAACATCATATGAAACTGTAATTAACTCATAATTTTGCCGGAAATATCATTATACTATGTATTGGTGTAATTAATTCTGTCTAACTACTTATCAGTGAGAGAATGGCGTTGTCCGTCCTGCCAATTGCTAAATGGGCGGGATGAAAATGCCGCCAAAAATATTTGTGCGGTTGGGGCATCAACCGCTAAGTTAGGCGATGTCAGACGGGCGAGAGCCTGCAATTGCTGTTTGACCTTAGAATCCCCGTGCCTGATTGCCGGGGAGTATGTCAAAAAAGTTATTACTAAAGGCTGATCTAAGTTTGGCTTTAAGTTGGCACGATCGACTTAATGAGCGATCGAGCAATTGGAAAGTTGAAAACCATGATTGAATCTTGGATGATTATCGGCGGCGTGACTTTCTCAGTCGCCTTCGGCACTCTGTTTTTTAAACTGCGCGATATTAACTGGGCTGTCAAACTTCAAAGACCGGATTGGATGTTTTTTGAGCCTGCTATTCCGTTAATTTGGACAGTGATTTTTGCTTGCGGGGCCGGCAGCGCTACTTTCGTGTGGGAACAGGAACCCGGTAGTCTCAAAACCTGGCTGCTGATGGCTTTGTACTTGCTTTTAGAAATTGTAACAGTTGCTTATATTCCTGCTACTCTCAGAGCCAAAAGTCTCAAAGTAGGGACGATTTTGGGAGGGGCTGGCGAGATTGTGGGATCTGTGTTGGCGTTGGCTGTTTTGCCAATTTCTCAAACCGCCGCTTTGTTACTTTTGCCTTACGTGATTTGGGGTGCGATCGGCACTTATACCACTTGGGAAATGATTCAGTTAAACCCGGAAGCTGCATAAATATTCGGTGTTCTTCGGCGCACCCTACATACTATAACGCTCTTTTCTTCTCTTCCTTCATATCCTTAGCGTCTTCGCGGTTCGTTAAAAAAACATTGTTAATAATAGCAAATCCGTGCTAGCGGGTTAACCCACCCGAGAAAGTGAGGAAATCCGCTTAACAGTGTGTGGGTATTTGATGAGAAAATAGATGAATAAAACTGCTTTAAATCAAAGGATGACAGTTATCAATGGCCATTAAAGACCAGCCCCAAGCACCTCGTTTTCGCCAAATTAGCAATATTTTGTTATTGCTCTCAAGTTTGTTTTTGCTGGCAAACATCTTTTTACCGAATTTGTTCGGCCCTCAAATTCCGCAAGTACCTTACAGCTTGTTCGTCCATCAAGTACAAGAACAAGATGTAGTCCGAGCTTCGGTAGGTCAAAATGAAATTCGCTACCAACTCAAAGGTGAAGGCGACAAACCCGGTCAAGTGCTGTCAACTACGCCGATTTTTGACCTGGAATTACCTAAACTTTTACAAGAAAAAGGCGTTGAATTTGCGGCAACTCCTCCTTCCAAAAATGGCTGGATCGGCAGTGTTTTAAGCTGGGTAGTTCCGCCGCTGATTTTTGTGGCGATTTTTCAATTTTTCATGAACAGACAGGGCGGTGGGCCGCAGGGCGCGCTGTCGCTGGGCAAAAGCAAAGCTAAGGTCTATGTAGAAGGCGAATCGGCGAAAATTACTTTTGCTGATGTGGCTGGAGTAGAAGAGGCTAAAACTGAATTAGTCGAAGTTGTTGAATTCCTGAAAACTCCTGACAGATTTACGGCAATTGGCGCGAGAATTCCGAAAGGTGTGCTGTTAGTCGGGCCTCCGGGAACTGGCAAAACTCTGTTAGCTAAAGCAGTAGCTGGTGAAGCTGGCGTGCCGTTTTTTAGCATCTCCGGTTCGGAGTTTGTGGAACTGTTTGTAGGTGTTGGTTCTGCAAGAGTTAGAGATTTATTTGAGCAGGCTAAGAAACAGGCTCCTTGTATTATTTTCATAGATGAATTGGACGCGATCGGCAAATCTCGTAGCAGTAACGCTAGCTTCGGTGGGAATGATGAACGCGAACAAACTCTCAATCAATTATTAACTGAAATGGATGGTTTTGCAGCGGGCAATACTACGGTAATTGTGCTGGCTGCAACTAACCGCCCAGAAAGTTTGGATGCTGCTTTGTTGCGTCCTGGTCGTTTCGATCGCCAAGTTTTAGTCGATCGCCCCGATTTATCTGGCCGCGAAGAAATTTTGAACATTCACTCTCAAAAAGTGAAGTTGGGCCCGGATATTGACTTGAAGGCCGTCGCCACTCGTACCCCCGGTTTTTCGGGCGCAGATTTGGCAAATTTGGTCAATGAAGCTGCTTTGTTAGCCGCTCGTAACAAGCGACTAACTGTGGCGCAGGAAGACTTTTATGAGGCGTTTGAGCGCGTTGTAGCTGGCTTGGAAAAGAAAAGCCGGGTGCTCAATGAAAAAGAGAAAAAGATTGTAGCTTACCACGAAGTCGGGCACGCGATGGTGGGTGCTGCGATGACGGGCGGCGGCGAAGTGTCAAAAATCTCGATCGTCCCGCGCGGTATGGCTGCATTGGGTTACACGTTGCAAGTACCCACTGAAGACCGTTTCTTGTTAGATGAATCGGAATTGCGCGGTCAAATTGCAACTTTGCTGGGCGGGCGATCGGCTGAGGAAGTTGTGTTTGGTAGCATTACTACTGGCGCTTCAAATGACTTGCAAAGGGCGACTGATTTAGCTGAACGGATGGTGACAACTTACGGGATGAGTAAGGTTTTGGGGCCTCTAGCTTACGATCGAGGTCAACAATCAATGTTCCTCAATGACGGTATGGGAAATGCCCGCCGTGCGGTAAGTGCTCAGACTGCTGAGGCGATCGACCAAGAAGTGAAGGAAATTGTCGAAACTGCACATCAGCAAGCTGTGGATATTCTGACAGCAAATCGAGAGTTGTTGGAAACAATTACGCAGAAACTGTTGGAGACTGAGGTGGTGGAAGGTGATGCACTTCGCGAATACCTCGGTCAAGTGCGGCCTTTAGATAAGGTTCCGGCTTCAGTTTAATAGGGTTTAATTAAACCGCCGATGAACGCAGATGATTCCAAATCATCTGCGTTTTTCTGTCTTAAATTCTAAACTTTCAAGCAGAAGTCCTGGGGACAGGTGCGCTGTAGCGTTCCTTTTGTAGTGAGGTCTTCATCTTCTGTTCTTCGATGACACGGGTTTTGTACAATTCTCGCATTAACTTTTTCGTAATAGTTGAAAGTAATTGAATTTGCGGTGGTTGGCTTTGCGGCTTTGTGCGCTCCAACAGCAGGCGGGTTAATGTTTCTGCTCAAGCTGTGCTTTCAAATCCTGACAGCGTTGCAGAAAGATCAGCCCACTGAAACAGACAAGAGCAAACAGAAAAACCCGCGTTTGTGCGATCGCCAGTAATCGTATGAAGGGAGAGCAATCACAGGGTACTCTCCCTGATACTCAAATTTCTTCTTATTCGTTTTCCCCTCGTACCACAGCGAGCATTATAAACATACAAAAACCCGGCTGCTTAAAAACACCGGGTTTCTCCATATTGTTGCTGCATTTTTGATGATCAAACTCCGTTGATGTAAGCCATAACAGGAGAACCTTGCTGCTGCTGCTGCGCGATTTCCAAAAGGCGTTGAATGCGATCCTCTGTCGGCGGGTGAGTGCGGAAAAGTGACTGCAAACCTTTAGTCGAAAAAGGATTCACAATCAGCAGCGGCGACATGGCAGGATTGCCGTGCATGGGAATTTCATGACCCAGTTTCTCCAACTTCTGCAGCGCGTTTGCTAAGCCGATCGGGTTATTGGTAATTTCCACCGCACCGCTGTCTGCTGCAAATTCCCTCGTCCGAGAAATCGCCAATTGAATTACGGTTGCTGATAGCGGTGCTAAAATGATTAAAAATAGCAAACCAAACGGATTCGCGCCTTGTCGGCTATCCCGCGTTACCGGGCCGTAAAGCGCTCCAAAAGTCAGAATTCGCCCGACAAATGTAATGGCACCGGCAATTGTTCCTGCAACTGCTTGAGTGAGGGTGTCGCGGTTGCGGATGTGGGTGAGTTCGTGCGCTATAACGCCTTCCAATTCTTCGCGGGAAAGCAGCTTGATGATGCCTTCAGTAACTGCTATTGTCGCGTGTTCCGGGTCTCTTCCTGTGGCGAATGCGTTCGGAGATTGAGTGGGAACTAGAAATATTTTCGGCACCGGAATTTGGGCTTTTTCGCTCAGCGATGCTACCATATCGTAGATTTCTGGTGCTTCGCTGCGGGCGATCGGCTGAGCGCGGTAAGCCATTAACGCGGCCGTGTCGGAATAGTACCAAGAGCTAAAACTTGAGAAGGCGGCTAGCGCTAAACCGATGTAAAGTCCTTGCTCGTTGCCGATTAAATAATAACTTCCTAAAACGAGAAGGCCGCTTAGGAGTCCTAAGAGAGCGGCTGTTCTGAGTTGATTTGTTCCTAGCATGGCGGGTTGAGGGCGATCGCTATTTTGAGATTTTTTATCTTGTAATTAGATTTTCATATTTGCGGGCGATCGCGCCTCTATCTGCCGAAATAACTGCTGCCGCCAATAGTAGTATTTCACTTTTTCAGTCAGAAACTGGGAATCCATCGGGAGGATATCTCGCCTGCTCTCAAGAGGCGGTAGAGCCACAGGATATGACATTTCCAGGCTCTGCTTGGAAACGAGATTAAACGAGATAACCATTCTAAAGACCCTTTAACTGCAATTACCGTATAATTGGTTAATATGACATATAGCCTTTCTCAGAAAGATGAGGTACAATAACAGCAGTGTGTAAACCAGTTAAAAATATTTGACGATGTAACTTGACCGAACGCAAACTAAGAGTGCTTTTGCTAATTCTTGATAATTAGTAGTCTTGATAGAACGGAGAATGATTTTAAGTTTTGACCACAGATTTTCAATTGGTGAAAAATCTGGTGAATAAGGAGATAAGTATATTAATCTTGCCCTTTTTTTTCGATCGCTTTTTTCACTTCTTCTCCCAAGTGAATGGGACAATTATCCATCACTACACAAGCCCCTTTCCATAGTTTTGGCACAAGTTTTCTGATGATAAAAGCTTCAAATGTAATTGCATCAGTTGGGCCTATTAGATTAACCGATGTCAAAATTTCTTTAACTGACATTGCTCCAATTATTGAGACATTTTTACCACGTTTAGTTGGTTTTGGCCCCTTGGCTCTTTCACCTTTTAAAGCTCTGGCATATAACCTAACCATTGCCAAATTAACTCCCGATTCGTCAATGAATATTAAGTCTTTTAAACTAATCTCTTTAATTTTTTCCCAGAACTCACACCGTAGGAGTTGAACTCGGTCGGTGCCTTTGTCTGAAGGGAACAGAGTTTTTTTTTGACAGTAATATCTAAGAGTTTTATCATTCTTGCTATTGTTGCTCTACTAACGGAAAATCCAATTTTCTCATAAAGTAAATAACGAAGTTCTTCAAGAGTTGCATCATTATTTTCTTCAATCAATTGGGCCAATATGAGTAGTTGCTCTGCATTCAGTTTGCCTTTGACTCCACATCGGTCAGTTCGCGGAGTAATGTTTTTTGTTTCACGATATTGTTTAAGCAATTTTTGTACAAAGCTGAGGGCTACAGAAAAACGCTTAGCTATTGCTTTTTGTGAAATCGGTTCAGTATGATAAGTATCAAGAATTTTTTGCCTAAAATCAATCGAATAAGTTTTCATTTTTAACAATGTATGAAGAGGAGTACAAGGAAACGTGTTGTAAGTCAACAAGATCGTGCTGTCAGAAAAATGCTATTATGTGTGCTATCGCTTTCGCGTGGCTTGTGCGTAACCATATAATTATAGTTCATTCGATCGTGTGTTCTCTGTTTGACCCTCACGAATGAGTGTCAGTAACATCATACCTCATCTTTGTGAGAAAGGCTATAGTAAAAATTCCACATAAATCATGACTATCGATATAGAGATTTTTCAAACTGTTGTCAAGATGCCAGAATCTCTCAAACAAGAGATATTGCATTATGCAAAATATTTACTTGAAAAACACGCAAAAACTGAATCATCTCAAGAACAACTTGGACAACCTCATGGTTATGGTAGTTGGGCCGGTCAGATCGTTATGTCTGATGATTTCGATCTACCGCTGGAAGATTTAAAGGAATATATGTAACATGGAATCCCTTTGAGATACTGATGCCTTTCTGTTGCAGCAACTATCTTATGATTGGTATGGCGATCGTGTTGGGCTGATAAAAGGCTAATGGCAAGACTCTATTATCGAGGCATGGCAGAAGAAAACGGTAAACCCAAAATGGGACGCAACGCGAGGCTACTGGGAGTCAGACCCAGTATTGACATTGATGTTGAGCAAGTGCCCAAAGACTGGTTGGATGAACAAGGTTATTTACTACCAGAAACAGAACGCAAATCTTCAGAGGAGTCTGTCACTGTAGTTATTAGAAACACAAAAGGAATGTCTGTATCCCTCTCTATCGAAGGCTTACCACCATTCCGCAAACCCCCAAAATTTGGCGGAACAGGAAAAGATCCTCTTTGGCAGATTGACGACAGCAAGATCCTCGGAGATATTGAAGCTGTGCAAGATAGTCCAACTCATGTGAGTATTTTGCCAAGCGCTACAATGCTTTTAGAGAAATATGAAGCAGCCCTGGCCCAGACACAGAACGAATGGGAGAAAGTTTGATAGTTTAATTTAGTCAACGGGAGAACAGCAATGGCATGGGTGTTTAGCTTATCGGCTGAATGTGGCACAAAGCAATCTGAAGCACAGCAATTTGCTCAATATTTCAATGAAATTTCCTGGGTGATTTCAAACGGTAGACATTCCCAATGTCGGGCAGAAACTTTTCAGGATATAGAAGAAAATTGGTGGTGTAGAGTTTGTCCAAGTGGCATTAGTGAAATTGGGATTGATACTCCCGAAAGTGCTTATTTAATGACAGAAATAGGTATTTTTATGTATCAGAGTTTGCGGTTTGCTCCACCGTTTCGGTATGCTTTAGTTGGTGTGGAAGTAGATGAATTTAGAACCTACAGCGAATTGATCGAAGAGTCTGCGTTGGTTTTTCCAGGCTTGGTTTTAGCTGAAGCTGTTTGGCAAGCCACTGGATCATCTTCGGTTTTTCGAGCGTTCAGTCTTGGATATGTTTGGAAGCCCTATGAAGGTGAAACTTATAGACCACTAATCGCATCGCCTGACCTAAAGAACAAGTTTGATGAATTGTTGAGTGTGGGGTAAATCTCTTCAATCACCCAGAGGATATTTTTGTTCAAGCAATTTAGATACCCGACTTGTTTAAGAAGTCGGGTATCTGGGTATTAGGTTGAATTCTCCAACCCTAAACCGCTTGCACTTGCTTTTCCTCAACAGCAACAGGTTCTTGATATACAGTTTGAGACTCATTAGCCAAAAAGTCAGCCAATTGAGCTTCAATTTCATCCCGTACAATCTGGCGGTATTCGAGGAAATGCTCGTTGTGAGCGCACACTGTCAAATAATGATCCCAAACTGCAGGATTGCGCTTGAAAATGCTAAACAAATGATGCCAAAACTTCCAGCGAGTTTTGCGCTTGACTCCCTGCCGCCAAACCACAGTTAGCAGTGCTCGCAAGTCTATCCAACTGGGAATTCTTGCAGGTATATTTGCTGTAGGTGCACCCAACATTAAGAAATGGCGATAAGTCCGGTCTAAATATTTCTCAGCATCGTACACTTCGCAAAATGCTTCGACATATTCGCGGGCAATATCTTCGAGAGGCCGCGTCGGGATAAAGTTCATTAAAGTAGTCTGATTGAGGTTGCCAGATTTGTCGCGCAACCGCCCTTCTTTTGCTAGTCTGTGGGACAATGCCGTGTGCGGCAAAGCTTGCAACATTCCAAAGGTTGTGCTCGGAATTGCTGCTGCTTCGGCAAACTGGACAATCCGCTGACCGGCACCGGGTTTTTCGCCGTCAAATCCGATGATAAATCCGGCCATTACTCGCAAACCTGATTTAGCAATTAACTCTACGGATTCGATCAGGGAATTGCGGGTATTTTGGAATTTTTTCGTCATTTGCAGGCTTTCTTCATCGGGAGTTTCAATCCCTAGAAACACTGCATTAAAATTGCACGCTACCATCATATCCATCAATTCTTGGTCTTGGGCTAAATCGATGGATGCTTCTGTGTTGAAAGTAAACGGGAATTTGTGTTCTTCTTGCCAGACTTTTAAGTCTTTTAGCAACAGTTTGACGCTGCGTTTATTGCCGATAAAGTTGTCGTCTACCATGAACACGCCGCGCCGCCAGCCTAAGTTGTAGAGACAGTCTAGTTCTGCGATCAATTGTTGTGGTTCTTTCGTGCGGGGTTTGCGGCCGTAGAGGACGATGATATCGCAGAATTCGCACTGGAAGGGACAGCCTCGGGAAAATTGAATTGACATCGAGTCGTAGGCGTCTAATTCCAGCAAATCGAAGCGGGGAACCGGGGTTGTGGTAACATCGGGTTTTACGCCGTCCGATCGATAAATTCCGCTTTTTTCGCCGCGCCCTATTGCTTCGACAAACATCGGCAAGGTGATTTCGCCTTCGTCGAGAATCAGGTAATCTATGCCTGCTGCTTGAGGTTCTTCTGGTACGGAAGTCGGGTAGGGGCCACCGCAAGCTACGGATTTACCGCGCCGTTTTGCTTCGCGAATTATGTCTAGCAAATCTTCTTTTTGGACAATCATTGCGGACAGAATAACGAGCTCTGCCCATTCCCATTCTGCTTCGGTGATTTGTCTGATATTGCGATCGACTAACTTAAATTCCCACTCTTGGGGTAAAATAGCTGCTACTGTTACCAAACCCAGCGGTGGCAGCAGCACTTTACGATCGACTAATTCTAGGATTTTCTCGTAAGACCAAAATGTTTTCGGAAACAGCGGGTAAACTAGAAGAACTCGCATTATATGTTAAACCTCACATCAGTAAACAACTTGCGATCGGGCTGGCGTGTTTGAAAGTTCGATCGACTCTCAAGACTTCATGTTAAGGCTAAAATTACGATTTTGCACTCGATCGAATATCTGGCGAGGGGTCACACCCCCTAAGACAAACAAAATGAGCGCAATTTTTAGCTTGCAGTTCCCTGTTAAAGTTTGCAAATGCTGATATCTTATCGTATTTGACCCTTGATTGACGATAATCGCATTTAAAAAGCATGGGACTAAGGCAAAAAAGAATTTGAAAAACTTACTTTATTTGTAAAATGCGCCGCGGCGCACCCTACATATATCTCGTAAAGTGCTTATGGTGCGGCCTACATTAGTAGTTTGATGTACATTTCCTCTTCCTTTTTCCTCAACATTTATCCCTTAAATCCGTTACCTCCGTTAAATCCGTTACAAAATCCGCTGCCGAACTTCCTTCTTCCCTAATTTGAATCTTTGCCGGGAATCCCGCTAGTTCTTAACATATCGGCAACTGTGCCGCAGTAACTCGGCATTCCTATGCTTTCGGGATTCACAAGATTTTGATAAGTAAAATGGCGGTAGCTGATGCAAAATCTATCCCAAGCAGCCACCTGAATTCGGAACAGCCAAATAAAGAAATTGGCTAGCCAAGATGAAAGAGTAATCCGAAAAAAGATTTTTTTATTCAAATACTGGCAAGCTTGTTCTACCACTTCGTTAGCTGTAATCGCCGGATTTCCTAGCACAAAATGTCGCGGTTCATCGGAAGCAGGCGGATGTTCAACTAAATAATTAACTACTTTAGCAATATCTGCGCCGTGGATGAAGTGAAAACTGCCATCTGCCTTAAACCAGCGAATCAAACCAATCCATTTTGCGACAAGTGGGAGACCAGATGACAAGTGAGAAACTGGTTTTTCGGCGTCTCCTCCCAATACTAATGTCGGGTAAAGTGCCGTAATTGGAGGCACATTTGTCAAAGCTGACAGATGCACCATGCAGTTGTATTTTGAACTAATATAATCTGTCCCCAGTTCCCCGGCTTCTTTCAGCAAATTGTTGTCTCGACCTAGAATGCTGGCTGTTGAAAAATAAATTACTTGTTGGCAAGTCTGTGGCGAAAGTAGTTGAATTAGCTGGAGAGTTTTCGTTACGTTAACGTCAAACACTTCTTGAGTTCCTCCCCAAGCAGTGGCAGCTAAAATTGCGACATTAATTGTTTGCAAAAGTTCGGCGTGTTGCTCGATATCTCGCATATCGCCTTGTAATATATGGATGCCGGGGCGGGCTTTCCAGTCAAATTTTAATTTTTCGGGGTTGCGAACTAAGAGGTAAAGTTCGTGGTTTGTTTCTTGAATCAAAGTTTCGGCCATGTAGTGACCGATACAGCCACTTGCACCCGTCACAAAAATTTTTTTTGAGTTCATTTTGCCGCAGGGGAAGAGGGAGGATTTGACGCTTTTAAGGGCGGTAGGGAAACGGCATTGCCTATTAGTGTCAACTTAAGCCTAAAGTCCATGAGGAATATCGCTTTTATTAGAGTCCAGATCCCCCTAAATCCCCCTTAAGAAGGGGGACTTTGAGTGCTTCCTGTCCCCCCCTTATTAAGGGGGGTTAGGGGGGTTAGGGGGGATCTAGACTTTGATACAAACAAGAGAGACGGTCGGTTTTACGTTAAGTTGACACCAATGGGTTCTTGGAGTGTCCCTACAAATATCAGGTCAGGTGCAATTAATCCGATTCGATCGGATTATAGAATCAAAATCCAATCAAGCAGCAACTGCAAGCAATTTGTCGGCTTGTTTTGCCGTTTCAAAGAAGAAACGCACGTTATCTTCGGGAGTTCCCGGTAACACGCCGTGTCCCAAGTTGAGGATGTGTCCGCGATGACCAGCTTTGCGAATTGTATCAAGAATTCGATCGCGAATAAACGGTTGAGAACCAAACAACACGCCCGGATCGAGATTTCCTTGAACGTTCATATTGGGGCCCAAACGTCGGCGCGCGTCTGCCATATCCACTGTCCAATCGACGCTGATGATATCCGCGCCGGATGTTGTCATGCGTTCGAGGAGGCCCGCACTACCGGTGACTAACAAAATTAGCGGGGTGTCGGGATGGGTTTTTTTGACTTGCTCGAACACCTGTTTCTGGTAGGGTAAAGCGAAAGTGTCGTAGTCTTGCGGGGAAAGTTGGCCGGCCCAGGAGTCGAACATTTGCACTACTTGCGCGCCGCAGTCGATTTGATAGCGCACGTAAACGGCGATCGCATCGGCGAATTTCGACAGCAACTGATGCAGTAAAGTTGGATCGGAAAATGCCATGTTTTTGATAATTGCATAATCCTTAGAACCTTTGCCCTCAACCGCATAAGCCGCCAGCGTCCACGGCGCGCCCACAAAGCCGAGCACGGTGGATTTGTTGCCGACTTCCTCGCGCAGGGATTTGAGGATTGTTTTGATAAACGGCAAGCTTTCTTCCGGGTTCAGCGGTTGCAGGTTGTCGATTTGCTGCTGAGTGCGAATGGGTGCGTGAATAATCGGCCCTTTGCCTTCGGCGATGTCCATGTCAATACCCAAACCGGGCATGGGGGTGACAATATCGGAAAACAGAATTACGCCGTCGGGTTGAAACGCGCGCCACGGCTGGAGGGAAACTTCGATCGCAACTTCGGGAATTTCGGAACGTTCGCGAAACGAGGGATACTTTTCTCGCAAATCTCGATAAGCCTTCATGTAGCGGCCGGCTTGACGCATCATCCACACGGGCGGGCGGTCTAGGGTTTCGCCGCGGGCTGCCCGCAACAACAAGGGAACTTCATTTAATGCTGACATCTTAACTTTTCTCTGATTTAGGTATTTTAATGCCTTTGGTAGCTTACCACTGTGCGATCGTCCTTTTTGACAAAAAATTCATCTGTCAGCGGGGAGGGAGATCAGGGGAGTGGCTGAGTTCGATAGCAACCTTCTGGCACGGTCAAGGAATTCTTAATAGCTGAAACTCTTGTTAATAGGGAATTTTCACATCCACCCTTCTGCTACAATGACAATGCAAACTAACAGAAGCCGCGACCGCGACCTCAAGCAGACGAAGCATCTAGCACTGGCGCAGCAGCAAAGCGCCCAAAATCAGCACGGCGAGATAAAAATATGTTTTTTGACAATTGGTTTGAAATAATTCGGATTTTGACGATCGGCGTTTCCGCTTACGCCGCGCTGATTTTTTTGCTGCTAGTTTCCGGCAAGCGAACTCTGTCGAAGTGGAATGCCTTCGATTTCATCGTTACCATCGCGCTTGGTTCGACGCTGGCGACTGTCATCATGTCAAAAGACGTTTCGTTGGTCGAGGGCGTTTTCGGACTCGGCTTACTCATCGGGCTGCAATTCATCGTCACGTGGCTTGCGGTGCGGGTAAAGTGGGTAAAAAATCTCATCAAAGCCGAACCTACTATGCTGCTCAGCCAAGGCCAATTTCTGCCTGTGGCGATGCGGCAGCAGCGCGTGAGTGAATCGGAAATTCGGGCGGCGATTCGGGGGACGGGCAGCGCGTCGATCGAAGAAATCGAAGCAGTCGTGCTAGAAACCGACGGCAGCATGAGCGTTATCAAAAAATCTCCGAACAATTCGCGATCGGCTCTCCAAGATGTAGCTTAGGAATGAAAAATAGCTGGAACGACGGTATTTCATCGATGCCCTCGCAGCATTGCTGGGCAAGGGTTTCAGCGATTTTTTTTTTTCGGGGTTGAAGGAGTTTTGACGGATATTTTGGGAACCCTCGCAAATGGTCTCTGGACATCTTGCGCTGTATAGGGTGTCTGATGGAGGTCTCCCCACTCGCTGGGGAAACTAATTGAATGGAAACTAACAGCACAGTATCTTCTCCAAAAAGATTGAGAGCTTCACTCCCCACTCGCTGGGGAAACTAATTGAATGGAAACTGACTGCTTCCATTGTAGAAGCATCGAAATTATCACTCCCCACTCGCTGGGGAAACTAATTGAATGGAAACCACCTCATGGAGCGTGGTATAGGTGTTACTCTACAGACTCCCCACTCGCTGGGGAAACTAATTGAATGGAAACATTATCTACTTACAGTGATGGCTGTTGGGGAACCACCTACACTTAACTAACCCATGAGACTTCCTTTCGATGAAGGAGGGGAAGTGTTCATTTCCTGCTACATTTAAATTGATATTCAGGCGTACCTTTAACCAGTACGCAAGGTACAAGCCAAGGATTATACCTACAAACAAACCTAAGCACTTGACTACCATATCATCTCCTTGTTCACCAGGATAGTGCTAACAGGATTGATGCCTCTGGGCATGATCCAGAGGCACCACGAACATACTCTCCACTCGCTGAGGAAACTAATTGAATGGACACTAGCGAGGCAAAGAAACCCGATTTCTACCAAGAAACCGGGTTGATGAACCCGCGCTATAGTCCAAAATATAGAACCGATGAAGCACAAATCCTGCGATTGCTTCGTTCCTCGCAATGACAAGAAACAGTCTTCGCAATGACAAGAAATAGTCCTCGCATTGAGAAGAAACAACTTACCTAGTCACGCAGACTCCGCCCACCACTACCCGACATTGATCTGGGCCCGCATCGAATCTATTATCATTCCGCCTCGCCGAATCTAAATCTCTAGTCCGCGAATTGTAGTAATAATCTCCCGCCGGAAACCTTCTAGTCGGGACAGCGCAGTAAGTCGAGTCTTGATTTCCATCGTCAAACCTTACTCTCACCATAGAACGTCTCTCGCGACAATCAACAGACCGCAAGTCAAAATCATCTTGCAGAAGCTGTGCTCTGTCATATTGACCGTCATTTCGATCGTTATCTCGCCTCGTATACCAATCGTCCCGCGAATTGCGAGATCGTCTGTCGCCCCCATCAATTCCCGAAACTTCCAGCGTGTAGCTACCGCCTCTGGCTGCATCTTTTGCTAACACTAACAGTTTATAATCGCCACTACGGGGAATTTGATAATTAAAAGAACGGTCTTGCGTAAAAGCGACTTGTTTGTTGTTCCCATAAAACAACACCATCACGGGAGTAAAACCGCGACTTCTATCTGTATCTAAAAACACTTCAATGTTGTCGCCTTCCCGAGCGTTGAATGTGTATTCTTGGCCACGCAATTCTTCTGTCGGAGAGCCGGGTGTCCACATATTCCGAAAACGGTAGATCGGAGAAGTACGGCGAATTACTCCGTCAATGCGATCGTTATTCTGTATCTGTTCGCCAACTGCACTAGACGAAATGCCAGTGAGTGCCAATCCTGCAACTAGCACAGCGGCAGCAATACTGTTTAACAAGTTGTGAGTTCTCATATCAACCTCTCGAAAATTTTAAAATCTTTTTGCTTTTTTTGTGCCGACATTTGCATACACAATCCATTTTAAATGTAATTTCTGCCAACCGTGTCAACCTCACCCAACCCGGCTATTTAGCTGGTGCAAAATCTCATGTTAAAGTTATAGACGTTGATCCCTAATCTAAAGTTGCGATCGATCGCCACAAATCAGCAACCCCGATTCAGCGTCAAGACTCGCCATAATTCCCATCGGTAAAGCAGCGTTAACTCCCTCGTGCCCGAAGGGCAAATCCGAGACAATCGGAATATTCAAGTCCCCCAGCCGATCGCGCAAAACCTCTTCAATGCTAAAACTGGGAATACTCGGCTCAATCTCGCAGCGACTGAAGCGCCCCAAAGCAATGCCCCGCACCCCAGCGAAAGCCCCCGCCATCCGCCACAAAGTCAACATTCGATCGACCCTGTAAGGAGCCTCGGAAACATCCTCAAATGCGAGAATAACCCCGGTCAAATCCGGTTGATACGGGGTTCCGAGCAAATGAGAAGCTACCGTCAGATTCGCCGGAAACAGCCGCCCGGTGGCTTTCCCGCTGCCCCATCCTTTCCCTTGCAAAGATTGTAAGGGACGACCTTCTATGCAGTCAAAAAGTCGATCGACAGACCAATCCGGTTCATCCGCCAAAGTTGTCAGCATCGGCCCGTGAACGCCCCAAACACCCAATTTAGCCTGATTCCACAGCAAAGCAGTAATATCTGAAAAGCCGATTAACCATTTCGGCGAATGGGAATCGGGAGTTGGAAATTGGGAATTTTCCGCCTTTCCCACATTTCCTTTTTCCAAAAGTCGAGTGCTGCCGAAACCGCCACGAACACACAGAATACCGCGACAATCCGGGTCATTGAGGGCCTCTGCTAGCTGTCGGACGCGGTTTTCATCGGAACCTGCCAAATAGCCCCAGCGATCGTCAAAACCCAGTGTTAATTCAACTCGATAGCCGCGAGATTTCCAAATTTCTACACCCTTTTCAAAGTTGGTTGATTCTCGCAAAGTGCCACTAGGGGCAATTACTTTGAGCAAATCTCCTGGTTGCAGAAATTTTAGGTCAGTCATTTGTTATTAGTTATTAGTTATTAGTTATTAGTTATATCGTGTTTGGTGAATCGAGCGTAATTCTATAGGGGCGGGTTTTACAGACAATTTATGACTAAAACAGACTATCTCGAAAACCCGCCCCCACCCACCCATAAATACAAACCTACATTTTCGGATTCGATGCAAATTTCAGGTTGATTTGGGTTATCGGTTGTGGCGGGGCGGGTTTATCTAGATTGTTGATTATCGTTAGATATTGTCTGTAAAACCCGCCCCTACCGGATCTGGTTGATTATTGATTTAGGAGTGAGTTTTTGAGATTATTTGTTAATGATTGCTACGGCAAAGTTAGAATTTCCACCCCAGAATCAGTCACAGCCAGAGTGTGCTCGAATTGAGCCGAAAGCTTTCCATCCTTAGTGATAGATGTCCAACCATCGGCGAGAATTTCCACTTCCCAAGTACCCTCATTAATCATCGGCTCGATCGTAAAAACCATGCCTTGTCTGAGCTTCTTTCCCGTGCCCCGCTTGCCGTAGTGCAGAATTTCCGGTTCAGTGTGAAAGACTCGGTGAATCCCGTGTCCCGCAAAATTTCGCACTACCGAAAAGCCCTGTGCTTCAGCATATTCTTGAATCGCTGCACCGATGTCACCGGTACGAGCACCCGGTTTGACTTCCGCAATTCCTCTTCTTAAACATTCCTCGGTTACTTCAACTAACTTTTTCGCTACCGGTGAAGGTTTCCCGACAAAAAAAGTCTTGGAAGTATCGCCATGATAACCATCAACTAAAGGCGTTACATCAATATTAATAATATCCCCTTCTTTAAGAATTTGTTTCGCATTAGGGATGCCGTGACAGACTACTTCATTGACGCTTGCACACAGAGATTTGGGAAATCCTTTATAGCCTAGCGGAGCGCTTTTGGCTCCATGTGCCAAAGTCCAGCGTTCGGCTTCGTCGTTAATTTCTAAAGTGCTGACACCCGGTTTAACCATTGGTTCGAGATGTAGCAGAAGTTCGGCAGCTAAACGGCCTGCTTGGCGCATTTTTTCGATTTCTCTACTGGATAAAAGCACTAAACGTTCGGTTGCCATAGTTTTTTTCTGTTTCCTTTTTTTCTGGTCGCTTAAGAGTTTATTTAACTCAATTTGAGAATAGATTTGAACCAGTGTTCACAACGATCGCCCAAAGCTGCTAAAGAATATTCTACCTCTGCTTGTCGCCTGCAAGCGCTGCGGTCAATTTGGTCTAAGCGGGCGATCGCACCTACCAACCCATTTACACTATCAGGAGCCACTAAAAAGCCCGTCAGTCCGTCTCTAACAATTTCCGCCGGCCCCCCGCGCTCGTAAGCAATCACAGGCACACCGCACGCTAAAGCCTCGATCGCGACATTTCCGAAAGCTTCCACCCAACGTGGTGTCATCAACAATGCTTGACACTCTCGGACTTGCTCTTGCATTTGAGTTGTTGTCAGAAACCCTAAATATTCTACCGGAGCATCCGGGTAATCAGCACAAATTTTTTGCCAATAATCCTCATCTTGCATTTTGCCCATAATTTTCAGGGGAATGCCTGTAATTTTCGCTGCTGCTACTGCATCTTCTACGCCTTTTTCCGGGGCGATGCGGCCTAGCCAAGCTAATTTAGACTGCGGTTTGTCGCAAAATTTGTACAGGGATAAATCTATGCCATTTCCCAACAACTGACATTCATCGGCAAAGGCGAATGTTTTGGCTTGAGAAGCGGTGTGAACTCCGATCGTACCAGGAAACTTGAGGGCGGTTTGTCCGGCGATGTGATCGAGGGCTGCGGAAAGGGAGCCCATGCTGATCAAATGTGCGATCGGAGTCCTAAAAAATGGTGTCAAATAAAACGGCAGCCAATCGTAGGCAAAATTAACAATGACATCCCATTCATCCTGAACTTGGCGAGCATATTCCCACATATTCGCCAGCACCGAATCTGCGGGCATCACAATAGGATCATTGTAATCTTGTGTTTGGGCGGTTACTTGCAAATCACCAGTTATTTCGATTACTGGAATTGATTCTAAGACTGAACCTACGGGCGCTACAACTGCTATCTTATGACCACGACTCTGCAATTCTTTAGCAATGTTAAGGACTGTAAGTTCGACACCGCCACCCAACCCCGAACCTAGTTGACCTACCGAAGTTGACAGGAACAATAGTTTTAAATGGTTATTAGTCATTAGTCCTTAGTCATTAGTCAGCATTCACTAATGTTAACATAATCTAAATTATAAATTATCCCATCTCAAATCTCTATTTTTAAATTATTTAAAAATTGCTACATTTATTAATCCATCCCAGAACGCGGACGGAGGCGGTTCAACTGATTGATTGCCCAACGAGCAGTTTCCTGAACTTCTGGATCGGGATCGTCCGTCGCACGGTGCAACAAGTAACTGATTTGATTCACCAATTCGTAAACCCGCGTCAAGTCCCGAATTGCATTTTTACGCACTTCGGGATTTTCATTTTGCAGGGAAATTGACCAGGCATTATTCATGGGTTTGAGCGTGCGAATGCCAATTTCCGAGAGACTTGCCAAAATTAAACTGTACTGCTTCGAGTCGGAATTTGGTAGCAAATCGAGCAACGGCTCAACTGCTCTGGAATCTCCCCGCTGGCCTAGTTCCCAAATTGCTTTGCCCCTCTTTGCGGGATTTAGCTGCTGCAAATCTTCAATCAGTGCTTCAATAATATCAACTTTAGGTCTACCATCCGTTTCGGGAAGGGCAATACCTTTCTTCTTCGCTAGGGAATCGCCTTGATTAGTTGTTTCGGGAATGTTGAAACCTGTACTGCTGTACCCATTGCTGTGAGTTTCCAAGGGCGAGGTGTCGGAATTAATTTGATCGCCCTCGACTGCTGCATCCTCGGATTCTGGTTCCCCGGATTCCTTGCTAAAAGGTCGATCGCTGCTTTCGAGACTGTTGTCTTTTGGCAAATCCAAAGGGTAAGGAAAGGCTGACAGCGGTTTTGATCGCCCAAAAGAACCCTCTTGCTGTGTAATTGCGTGCGAGTTTGTAGGAGAGTCGGGATTAGTAAATTGAGAGTTTTTTTGGTTGTGGCGCTCTAATCTTCCCCGTCTTCGCTTAGGATAATTTGACTCGTCACTGCTAACTAATTTGAGCATGATAAATACTGCCGCTGCCGTAACGACAACTGCTGCCAAACCCAACATTAAGAACCCCCGCTGACGAGACAAAATGACGATCAAATTGGATACCGATTTCGGGATCTTAGAATTAGATTTGGATGTTTTGGACGGCTGAGATTTGTTTTTATCGGGCGCTGGAGACGGTTTTGGAGGCTTGGAATCCTGGCGATCGTCCGGGGGAGAGTTCGCCTGAGCAATTTCTTCGGAAACAGCCCGGTAGGAGGCATTGAGTACCTGGTGTCCTTCGTCGGCACTTGGACTGAACGCAGCGCCCAGACAGGCAATGCAGGTGAACAAACATACAGAGGAGCGGTAATGCGCCATAAGACTCAATCCAGGTTTTGAGAGGCAACGCCGCATGACGAGCTTTAGTTTAACCTTGAGTTAGCTCGATCCTAGCTGCTATGGGCTTAACTAACTTACAAATACCACCAGACTAGCTAAAAACCCTGGTTTGAGAGGGCACTGAGCCAGATCTTATAAGCACAATTGTGTCATTGACGTGCAACTCCTTTAAATAATTAGTTTAAAACGAACCACTACATCGGCGGCCACGACTTTAGCAGTGGCATCCCGAAAGTTGATTGCAGCTCATCTCACCTACGTGCAGTGTGCAGTGCAGGCCCCGCAGCACAGCACTGCGAGGGCGCTAGCAGACGATCGTGGCTAGCTGTCGATTTCTTACTAATAGCGTGGCATGACCAAAAGTTTAACAAGCTTCCGAGCCTGCGGGTGGATCGTTTTTGTGTGAATTTGGGCCCAAGTGGGACAGGGGGATTGGCACTGGTAAGGAGAAACTCGGTTTTTTCGTTAATTCTTCGCTGCTAAACCGCATATTTTCCGTACATTCCAGGATGCACTCTCGACGCTCATAAACCAGTTTTATTTACCAAAAATGCTGTAAGAAAGAGAGCGCTGATTTGACCGATGTTAATTTGAAGGGGACAATTATGCCGGATAGAAGTGTTTGGGCGATCGACTAAGATAACCGTTAGGAAATATTGTAGTCAGTTAGCAAGCGCCAAAAATCATACTATCTTGTAAAAGTAGGGTCGGATTTAGTTAGGAGCTATAGTGAGAGCCAGTAGACCGTTTCACGCAGGCGCCCTCTGCCAACGTTCTGTTTATTTGTACCCACTTACTTAAGTTAAATCAATCGGTATTTAATGCTGTGCCGCCAAATTTGATATAAGATCGAGCTAAATTTCTAGTGTGAGAGTAGAGGCATTTGTGAGCCAACAAGATATTTTAAATTTAGCAAAAGAAGGCGATGCCAGGGCGATCGCATTTCTGATCAGCCAAGCACTCCAAAGCTTCGGCGTCACGGCTAAAGCCAGCCGGGAAAATGACACCCTGCACCTGCTGCTGGAAGCAGAACATTTGCCTGCAGAAGAAGCCTGTCTCCGAGTCGCAGTCAAAGGGTTGCAGCGGCTGCAACCAAATAACCTTTACTCAGTGACAGTTTACGGGCGGCGCGGCGGCGAGCAATTGCCCGCTTGGACCCAGACGGTAGAATTAAAAAAACGCCCGACTCCCGCAGCCGTGAGTGCATTAGTTGCCGTGAATGCAGCAGTAGCTGCGAGTGCAGCAGTAGCAGCTAGTGTAGCCGCTTCTCCGATTCCTGTGACTTTGCCCAAGCTAGAAAAAACTCAAAATGTCACAACTGCGACCACTCAAACATTAGAAAAATCTCCGCCCCAACCCCTTAAAATCCCAACTCGAAAATCCCCAAATCAAAGGCAGCAAAAGCCATCACCGCAGCCAGAATTAGCAGGCACTAAAACTAAAAAATCAGGGGTATCAGTCGGTGCTGCGAGTCTAATTCTCGTGCCGATATCCGGCTTTGTTCTGGCTTCTCAACTTTACAAATCCTCAACCACCGCTACTAATAACCCTCTAACGTCAAAGCCTGCGGTACAAGAAGTGAGAGCGACACCAGCACCAGCAGCCTCTGCCAAACCCCTTCCACCTCCAAAACCGCCCTCCCCTGCAGCCAAAAAACCTGCCATTTTGCCCGCCACTGTCAGCATCAAAGCAGTTGGTGACATGATCCCCGGCACAAATTATCCCTACAACAAACTGCCGGCAAAAAAAGAGATGTTATTAGAGTCGGTAAAACCCTACCTCCAAGGAGCTGATATTCTGTTTGGCAATTTTGAAAGCACGATGACCGATTATCCTTACAGTTCCAAAGCAGGCGGCGGACGAATGCTGTTTGCCTTTCGGACGCCTCCGAGTTATGCCAAAATTTTCAAAGATGTTGGTTTTGATATTTTGAATGTTGCCAACAATCACTCTTACGATTTTAACGAGCAGGGATTTAATGACACAATTAAAAACATCGACAGCAATGGCATGAAGGCTGTTGGTAAAAGAGATCAAATTGTGTATCAAAATGTCAAGGGCGTCAATTTTGCCTTTATCGGTTTCAGCAACTACGGCGAAGTTCACAATTCCTTGCTGGAACTGAAAGCGGGAGCCGAAGTTGTCAAAAAAGCCAAGCAAAACGCTGATATTGTAGTGATATCAGTTCATGCTGGAGCTGAAGGAACGGGAGCTCTGAATGTGAGAAATAAAACTGAATTCTTTTACGGAGAAAACCGGGGAAATATGGTTTTGTTTTCGCGGACGATGATTGATGCGGGAGCCGATTTGATTCTGGGTCATGGCCCGCACGTTACCAGAGCTATGGAGCTTTATAAAGGTAAATTGATTGCTTATTCCCTGGGAAATTTTTTGGGTTATCGCACTTTGTCTTCAGCAGGAACACTCGGTCAATCTCTAATTTTGGATGTGAAAATGACTCCGCAAGGGGATTTTGTTTCTGGTAAGATTATCCCCGTCCAACTTGACGGGCGAGGTATTCCGGCTGTTGATAACAAATTTAGGACTGTGGGGTTGATTAACCGTTTGACAAAGAGCGATTTTCCCAATAGCGGTTTGACAATTGATGACAAGGGGCAAATTTTGAAAAAGAGTAAGTAGTCAGTAGTCATTAGTCATTAGTCATTAGTCAGTAGTCAGTTGGTAGCGGGCACTCACAGGCACCACCCCTACCTACTGCCTACTGACTGCTCATTTCTTTCAAAGCTTCTTTCATTTCGTCTGCTGTCGTCGTTGCCGTACCGAATTGACGCACGACAATACTAGCCGCCAAATTTCCCAAAACTGCCGCTTCCCAACCAGATGCACCGACGCACAAAGCTAAAGTCATTGCTGCTACAACTGTATCTCCAGCACCAGTTACGTCGAATACATCAGTCTTGTTAAAAGGGGGAATGTCCCAACTTTGAAGGGCAAATTCCCCCTTTTCACAAATGGATGTTGGAGGGGGTGAATTTTTGATTTCTTCGCCGTTGGCCCTTTCAAACAAAGTCATCCCTTCTTCGCCGCGAGTAATCAGGATTTTTTGAGCTTGAGTTAAGTTCAATAAATCGCGTCCTGCTTGCATTAAAGTTTGAGGGTTTTTGATAGCATATCCGACGGCTTGTTCGGCTTCTGGCAAGTTCGGAGTAAATAACATTGCTCCCGAATATCGCTGCAAATTTATTTGAGCGTCTACAATTGTTTTGCCGGGAACCACTGCCGATTCGATCGCCAAATTCGTCCAAACTCCGTCGCCGTAGTCGGAACAAACCACTGCATCTACTGTCGGTATTTGCTGCCGGATGTAGTCTGCCAATTGCAACTGCAAATCTAAATCCGGCAACTCGTCCGATTTGCGATCGACTCGGACAATCTGCTGAGTCACTGACTGCCGCGCGTGCCCGGAAATTCGAGTTTTGGTGACAGTTGGACGCTGCGAATCGATTAAAATCCCACCCGTATCAATTCCCGCCGCCTCAAAAATACCGCACAAAGCCTTTCCCTGGTCGTCTTTTCCCACCAAACCAGCAACTTTTACTTTGCCTCCCAGTTTGGCTAAATTATAGACAGCATTTGCGCCACCTCCTGGTACTTGCTGAGTATTTTCGTAGCGCAAAATCAACACAGGTGCTTCGCGGGAAATTCGCTCTACTTGTCCGGTAAGAAACTCGTCCAAGGTCAAATCTCCGATCGCTAATACCTGCGCTTGATCGAAGCAGTCTAATCTTTTCAATAATTGCTCTGTGGAGGCACGCAGTTGAGGCAAAAAATCGGAATAGTCGTTAGTCATTAACCAAAAAAATGAGACTGAGGAGTTGATAATTGAGTGTGGAACGAGCGGGAATTAAAAATCCTAATATAAATTAATAATTAATTTCCTCCCTTGTTTTATTTTTAACTTTTAATTGATTTTCTCACTGGGATTTTGAGAAACCAGTTGCAGGCTGTTGGCGAGCGCACTCGCTCAAACAATTTGGCAAAAAGATGCAGATAAAATCGCAGCCCTTGAGATTCAACTGAAAGTTTCACGGTGTGGAAGTTTCCTTCTACATAAGTGCCTTCAAAAAACAGCAGAATTATTTCAATTTCTGCTTGATGATCGTAATCACCTGACTCATTTGTTTTTTGAGTGCATCAATTTCCGCTTGCATTTTCGCCATTTTCTGAGTCATCGCCTGAATTTCGGCGGCGCCCGCTCCAGAGGTGGTTGCAGCCGCAGCGGCTGGGGCTTCCGGCACTGGTTTCTTTTTGGCCAGTACCATCGCCGATTTGATTGCCTCGGTTAGCTGCTTCTTCTCAAACGGTTTGGCGATGAATGCAAAAAAATGCTTCTCAAAGGGTTTCGGAATTTTTTCCATCACCTCTTCTTCGCGGCCCGACATGATCACCAAAGGTATCTTAGAAAGCTCAGGATGGGCTTGCACTTTTTGATACACTTCCCAACCGCTGACTTTGGGCAGTAGGAAATCTAACATAATTAGATTTGGCCGGGCTTGACGGATCAGTTTGAGTCCCTCTTCGCCGTCTTTTGCTTCTAGAACTTCAAAGTTACCCTGCGGCAACATCTCTCGGACTCGGACGCGGATGACTTTACTGTCATCGATTACCAAGATTTTTTGACCAGCCACGACTGACTCCTTCAGTAATGAATGAGTGATGATTTGCAACCTTCAGTATATCCCTAACAGAATTCTACCCATAATTCTGGGCGAGTTTAGTTTTGTTGCACCTCGGCGCAATTCTGATTTCGGGTGGTACTTCTACAAGTTCAGGGGCTTTGATTTCGGATACGATCGAAGGAATTAACTCAATCGCCACTTAATTTTATGTCGCCCCAAACTCCTAAAACTCCTACTGTCAAAGCAGTTGCCGCCCAAATGCGGGGTGAAATCGAGGCGATGCCGGAGTGGTTGCGTAGGCCCGTTGGCAAAGCTAGCGAACTTTCCCAAGTGCAAAAAATTATCAAACAGCGGCAAATTCACACGATTTGTGAGGAGGGGAGATGTCCCAACCGGGGCGAGTGCTACGCGCAAAAAACGGCGACTTTTTTGTTGATGGGGCCGACTTGCACCCGCGCTTGTGCTTTTTGTCAAGTAGATAAAGGTCATTCTCCGATGCCCCTAGACCCGGAGGAACCGCAAAAGGTGGCCGAGGCTGTGCAGTTGTTGGGTTTGCGCTATGCGGTGCTGACTTCGGTGGCGAGGGATGATTTGCCGGATGGGGGTGCGGGTTGGTTTGCCAGGACGATCGCCCAAATCCGCATTCTCAACCCGCATACTGAAGTTGAGGTACTGACGCCGGATTTTTGGGGGGGAATGGGGAGGAATTCAGAGGGGGAGAATTCCTGCCTTGATGAGTTGCAGCGACAGCGAATTCGCACGGTGGTGGAGGCTAAACCGGCTTGTTACAACCACAATATTGAGACGGTGCGTCGCTTGCAAGGGCCGGTGCGGAGGGGGGCTAAGTACGATCGCTCGATCGACGTTCTGCGTATTGTTAAGCAATATGACCCAACTATTCCCACAAAATCCGGTTTGATGTTGGGGCACGGGGAAACAGAAGCCGAGATAGTCGAAGCGATGATTGATTTGCGGGACGCCAAGTGCGATCGGCTCACCCTCGGTCAATACATGAGACCATCTCTAGAGCACCTCCCAGTGCGTAAATACTGGACGCCGACCGAATTTGACCGTTTCGGGTCGATCGCGCGGGAGATGGGGTTTGAGCACGTGCGATCGGGGCCTCTCGTCCGCAGTTCCTACCACGCCGGAGAGAGCGATTGAAACTAATTTGAATTCAACGCGGTATAAACTCCTTGTTACAAAAAATAACTCTAGAGGATTGTGCATAAGTGCGACGCTCTCTGCTATTTGTAAATAGAGTGACATTATGAATTAGGAGCTTTACCTATGGCAGAGATAGCGAAGAACCAATTAAAATCCGAGTCCGTGATGAAAACGGGCAAATTCCCTTACACCTTTCGCGCAGGCTGGTTTCTGTTGCTGTTAGCAATCAATTTTGTGGTTGCAGCCTTTTATTTCCATATCATTGAATAGTTCTGCCAGTTAACTTTTAGCAGACCCTACTGTTCTCGACCTCAACGTCGGAGAGTGGGAGAGAAGGAGAGGGGGAGAGTTTTGAGTTGGCGAGAATATGACTTCATCCTTCTAACTAATGACTACTGACTTCTTCCCTCTTCCCTCTTCCCTCTTCCTTCTGGCTAATGACTAATGACTCCTGACTCCCTACTTTTGCTCAATAATTAATCCGTGTATCCGGGTCGCCCCTGCCTTCTTCCTTCTTCCTTCTTCCTTCTTCCTTCTTCCTTCTTCCTTCTCTAGCGATTTCTCGACGCTTCTAGCTTTGACAACCGCTCTTGAATTTTGATAATATCTTGCTTGTTTTCAATTGCCAAAGTTGCTAAATTGTCAAACATCGGGTCTCCCGACAGCGGTCTAGGATTTGTGCGACCCGAACCTGAAGGGGAAGGAGACTGAGGTCGGTTAACTCTAGAACTTTGGTTCTGCAAACTGTAGAATTGTCCCCTGAGTTCAGAAATTTGCCCTTCTAATTGAGTAATGCGAAACTCTAATTGACTTGTGGATTGAGCGGGCGTGACAATTGGCGCAACAGCAATTGCTAAGGCGCAAGCCAGACATAAAAGACAGATTGTTACGGCGCGATGGCGAATATTTTTCGGCATAGCTTTAATAATTTAAATTATACCTGTTCTACGATAACAAATCGGCGAGATTTTTTGCCTCTATCAGAAGTAGGTCTTATGGCAACTAGGAACGTAGCTATTTTAATGTTCGATGATGTGGAGGTACTGGACTTTGCAGGTCCTTTTGAAGTGTTTTCGGTTGCCTCAGAATTAAGTAAGGGCGATCGACCTTTTGCAGTCTCTACCGTAGCCGAACATCCCGGTGCTGTCAACGCCCGCAATGGTTTGAGTGTAAATCCCGACTGCACCATTTCCGATTGTCCGCCACCGGATATTTTAATTGTACCGGGAGGCCAAGGTACTAGAAAGTTAATCGATAATTCAGCAGTTATTGATTGGATAAAAGATTGTGCGCGAACAGCAGAATTAGTGCTTTCCGTCTGTACGGGTTCGCTGCTTTTGGCAAAAGCTGGCTTGTTGGAAGGTTTGGAAGCAACTACACACCATCAAGTATTGGATTTATTGAGAGAATTAGCTCCCAACACAACTATTATCGAAAATCAGCGATTTGTAGATAATGGCAAAATCATCACCTCTGGGGGAATTGCTGCGGGAATTGATATGTCTTTGCACGTTGTCGGCAAACTTTTGGGTACAGCACAAGCTGAACAAACAGCCAATCACATGGAATATAAAATTGGGAATCGGTAATGGTGAATCTAGTTAATTGCACATTTTATTTGTACGGACACGGCATGAACCCTTAGTGTCAATTTAAGTTTCAAATCCTTTGTATCTCTCGTTTATAGCCGAAATTAGATCCCCCTAAATCCCCCTTAAGAAGGGGGACTTTGACGCTCTTTTTCCCCCCTTCTTAAGGGGGGTTAGGGGGGATCGAGAGGCTTATTAGATGGACAAAAGACTGGTAAATTTGGACGTTAACTTAACACCAATGGGCATTGCCGTGTCCATACCCCTAGCTAATCAAGCATCTTCGCCCCAAACTTTTAGTTGTAAATAAACTAATAGCAAAGCTATAGCCATCAGGAAAGTTGCCGCTGCGGCTGCATAGCCAAAATCAAATTGCGAAAAAGCTTGCTCGTAAATATAATAAACTAGCAAATTAGTAGAGTTCAAAGGGCCGCCGCCGGTGATGACATAAACTTGCTCGAAACTCCGCAGGGTAAAAATAGCAGTAGTAACAGTAGCAAATACTAAAGTCGGCCGCAAACCGGGTAAAGTGATGTACAAAAATTGCTGCCAAGCATTAGCTCCATCCAATTCTGCAGCTTCGTAACGATTTACCGGAATTGCTTGCAATCCTGCTAAAAATACTACCATATTAAAGCCTAATTGTTTCCAAACACTGAGCAGAATTATCACAGGCATTGCCCAAACTGTGCTGCTAAGCCAAGGAATTGGATTTAAGCCGATCGCCATTAGCGCATTATTCACCGGGCCTTCGGTTTGAAACAACCACCGCCAACCCAAGCCTACTGCAACTAAAGAGGTAATCGAAGGAATAAAATAAGCGGTGCGGAGAGCTCCTCGCCAAGCAAACGAGCGATTTAGCAAAACTGCTAAGCCCAATGGAATCACTAAACTGGGAATGACTGTTGCAGTAGTAAAATAGAGCGTATTTTGGAGAATTTGCCAGAAATCCGGGTTTGTGACTAGACGCCAGTAGTTGTTGAAGCCAATCCAACGCACTCCCGACTGGGTAAAGCTGCCGCTGGTAAAGCTGAGGTAAAATAAATAGGCGATCGGCCAAATCAAAAAAGTACCCAGAAACAGCAAAGCTGGGGCCAGGAAAGTCCAAGCTGCGATCGCATCATTATCCAACCAGTTAAAACGCCCAAATTTAATCCGAACCATTGGCTTGTAAATTTTAGCTTTTAGTTTTAAATGGTATCACAATATAGGTCACTGTCACAATGAACCTTCTCGATATATTAGCTAATTTACCCACTATAGAAACTGAAAGGCTCCTGCTAAGAAAAATTACTTTAGACGATGCAAGCGATATGTTTGAGTATGCCTCAAATCCCGAAGTATCACAATACACAATGTGGTCAACTCACACCTCGATCGAAGACACTAAATACTTTCTCAGGTCACTTACTAAAATGTACAAAAGACGAGAGCTTGTAGATTGGGGAATCGTTCATAAAACCGAGAAAAAGTTTATCGGAACTTGCGGATTTGTGGAATGGAGCATGACGCACAGCCGCGCGGAAATTGGCTACGCACTCTCTAGGAGATATTGGGGAGAAGGATACATGAGCGAGGCTGTTAATGCAGTTATTGAATTTGGCTTTCGGGAGATGTCGCTGAATCGAATTATGGCTCGATGTGAAGTTAACAATATTGCTTCCGCGCGGGTGATGGAAAAAGTGGGAATGCAATTGGAAGGGGTATTGCGACAGCACCTATTTGTGAAAGACCGATATTGGGATTTAAAACTTTATTCTATTATCAGGGAAGAGTTTTTTGAGAATATTGTAGAATAGGAGTGAATCAGTAGATCAGGGAAAAAAATAATATACTTAGGACTTAGGCAATATCTCCATGTAGAGTGCGCCGAAGCACACCTTACCCTTTACCTGTATTGTAGAAGACGAGTGAATAGTTTTTATCTTTATGACCGCTAATCCAGTATCTGTTAATTCCAATGCCTGCCTGATTTCTCCTGAGATTGGCAAAAGTGCGCTCGCTCCGACCCATCCTCCATTAAAATTAGGAGTTTTAGCATCTGGAAGCGGCAGCAACTTCGAGGTAATTGCCCAAGCTATCCAAAACAAAGAACTCAACGCTAAAATCCCAGTATTAATTTACAACAACCCCGAAGCCAAAGCAGCAGCCCGATCAGAAAAATACGGCATTCCCTCGATTCTGCTCAATCACCGCGACTGCAAAAGCCGCGAAGAATTAGATACAAAAATTGTCAAAACTTTTCAACAATATGATGTAGAATGGGTCGTGATGGCGGGTTGGATGCGAATTGTTACCACAGTTTTGTTTGAGGCTTTTCCCGATCGCGTTATTAACATTCACCCCAGCTTACTGCCGAGTTTCCCAGGAATTCGCGCCGTCGAGCAAGCACTAGCCGCTAAGGTTAAAATCACCGGATGTACGGTGCATATCGCCCGTTTAGAAGTAGACAGCGGGCCGATTTTAATGCAGGCTGCCGTGCCGGTATTGCCTGATGATACCGCAGAAACGCTGCACGCGAGAATTCAGGTGCAAGAGCACAAGATTATGCTCGGTGCGATCGCACTTATTGCTGAATCTAATCAAAAAGATTGTGACTAAAAACCTTACCAGTGCCGCATCTATCCCCGAATTGCCAGTCAGCGAATCACCCGAAACAGGCCCGCCGCTGATAGACTCCAATCGCCTGAAAGTAATTCTCAAAGAAAGGCTCAAAAAGAACATCGGCATCAAGGGAGAATTCTATCTGCCTTGCTTGCCATCAATGCTAGACGACTATCTTAAATTGCTGTCCGACTTCTTAAACATTCTTGGACAAAACATCGACGCTGCCCAAGCCGAAAACTTGCGAACATTAATCGCCAACGCCTTAGCAGAAGGATTCAAAAATTCCCCCCATGCTAATCTAATAGTCTCATATTTTCCCGCCAATTCCCAAACCGGTTTAGCCGGCGGCATCACTCTGAATACCAAGATTCAAGTCGAATCGATGGCCCAGAAATATCATAGCTGGCCGGATATTCGCCCGGAACCTTTATTCGGCAGCCATCCCGATGCCAAAGTCATCGCCATTGCGGCCGAATTAGGCGAACCGGGAAAAACACCTATTTTAGATGTGGGTGCGGGCCCAGGGCGCAATAGTTTGCCCTTAGCAAGGTTAGGCCATTCCGTGGATGCGATCGAACTAACACCCATATTTGCCGAGAAACTATTAGCAGCAGCAACCGCCGAAAACTTACCGATAAATGTCACCCAAGGCGACGTTTTAGACCCATTATTGAGGATGAAAACTTATCGGTACAAATTAGCCATTGCTACTGAAGTTCTCTCTCATTTCCGCTACCCCGAACAAATCCGCCTGTTCCTCGGCAAAATGTCCGATGCTGTTTTAAGTGGCGGGTTTATATTATTCAGTGCTTTCTTAGCTGTAGATGGGTACGAACCCGACGAGATGGCAAAACAAATGTCTGAATTGTGTTGGTCTTATCTGATTACCAGAGAAGAATTGCAAGCAGCAATAGAGGGTTTGCCGTTAGAAATTATTTCTGATGAATCTGTGATTGAATACGAACAAAAACATTTGCCTGAGTCGGCGTGGCCGCCGACACCTTGGTTTGTCAGTTGGGCTAGCGGGCGCGATTTATTTTCGGTGCAAGAAACACCGCCGTTAGAGTTGCGGTGGATACTTGTTAAACGCTTGTAAAGAGCTGTTTCTTTTATGTGGGCTTATATCATCTCCGGTAGCATCGGAATTATGTAATGCGAGCGGGGCTCACGCGATTTCATCCAAATATATGATTCCGATGCCACCGGAAACGATATTACCGAGCGGTCAAATTATTCAACCGGCAAATTACAAAATCCTTCGGTATTTTTTCCTGTTCTAAACGAATTGTTTGCTTGGATAAATCAGCAAATAAATCCTGCTCCTCCGGTGTAAGGTAAGATAAGTTAGCAACCTTGCACAATGTTCCCGGCACAGCAGATTCCTGAAATGTATCGAAAGTTTCTCGATCCATCATAACAGAAATTGTTTGATAAAAATAAGACCTTAACTTCGCAAGAATCTGGAACCCTTGTGCATCCAAATCGCCCCAGTAAATTATTTGGCAATGCATTAGCCACTCAACATCTTTTAAAATAGCTACCTTAAACCCCTCTCCCCACAGCGCAAAGCTGTTGCTTAAATCAGGTAATGTGCGAAAATTCATCAGATTCTCAGTAATAATAAAGCGGTATCCTTGAAGATTGCGACGTTCAAAATCCGAAATGAGTATGCTCATCTCCGAGGTGCTAATGCCATACTTCATCTGTAGGTTTTGATCCAAAGCTCTGATAGTTACCGATGGCTCAGCATATCGCAAACCAAATCGCTTTTCAAAATCATTTTCTTCTTGATTAATAGCATCATCTGGCAGGATAGCTGACAGCAATTCATTTAGAATACCTTGATTTTGTTCGATGAACTTAGTGTGAACATTTATCGGTAGTTCGCGAAGATAAAGGTGGGGTTTGGGATTGTTTTGGAAATACAGGCATACGCGCAATAAATTATCCCATTTTCCTAAGTGCTTGATTACTTTTTTAGGATTTTGACTGAGCCAGATATTCAATTCAGGGAATTCATTTCTCATCCTTGCTACAGCTTTTTTAAAATCCGCCACTTCGGATTCCTTATTCAGGAATTTGAGATAATCTGTCTCGGTTTCAAATATAATTCTGGATGGTAACGACTGCATATCAAAGCGAGTTTTCCGCCGTATCGACTCAACTTGATACCCGTACCCAACGCAATGTTTTGAGCCTTTCTTAAGTTGCTCAACAGCATCTCTTAGCTTCTGGAAGTCGTCGGGAATTGTGCGACCTGCCGTAAAATCTCGCGGGAAAAAAGGTTCTGCCTGGAGCAAGGATTGCAGGAAGGGAATATATAGTCGATCGGCTTTCTTTCTGATTTCGTCGGGTGTAATCATAAACAGACACAGTTAATTTGAAGCCATTTGTTTTAGACGCCGCTTTTCTAGGGATATATTATAAACCTTGGAGTCGTTCTCTTCACGGCTGTTTTCAACATAGTAAGCAGAGCCTACATAATCCTCAACAACGTAGATTTTGTCTTTGGGCGTAACTACCAGAAGCTGAAGATTTAATTGTTTAAATAACTCCATTGCATACTTTGCATTTTCTTCATCTAACTTGCTAAAAGCTTCATCAATGACCACCAGACGAAAGGACTCAGATTTTGTTTTATCTTGTACTAATCCGAATTGATGGGCAATAGCTGACGCTAGGATGGTGTAGGCTAATTTAGCCTTTTGCCCGCCCGATTTTCCAGAGGAATCGGAGTAATATTCCTTCTGAGTGTGGTCATCTTTATTTCTGACGCTGACTGAGAAATTAAGCCAATTACGCACATCGGTGACTCTTGCTCTCCACGGCTCATCTGACTTGAGGCGATCGATCAGCTCTTTAATTTTTTTAAAGCTAGCTTCGTCAGCTTCAGAAGTTTGCTCAACGCCTACATCACGATAGCACAACGCCTTCAATTGATTTTTAAATTCCTTAATTTGGGTGTCTCGGTTAATTTCCGATTGGACTTGTATATAAGTCGAGTCTGTATACTCAATCACTTTTAAGGATTGATTTATCTCGTAAATTTTTTGTTTAATTTCACTTTCCCAGTCTTCTAACGCCTCTTTAAAATTAGAAATAGCGTCACTAATTTTCCGATCTAGCAGTTCTTTAAACTTTTGTTCCTGTGCGGGTAAACCATCTATTTCTATCCTTTGTAGCATCTTTTTGAACTCAGGAATCGCTTCTAATGATGCGTCAACATTGGCAGTTTCTTCGGGATACTCTCGCTTGTAACTATCCATCTGTTTGTCAATGCTTCTTTCCAAAGAAGTTAACTTGCTATTTGCGTCGTTTATGTGACTCTGGTAAGACTCATTTACTTCAGATTCCGAAGGATGGATGTTAGCGAGGGTCAGACTTTGATTTTTGAGACTCTCTTCAATTTTAGGAGTATAAGTCTGAATCTTTTCGGATGTGCATGATGTCGATCGCCTGTCGCATTCATCCCTCTGTTGTTGGTAAGCGTCGATATCGCGATCGAGATTAGCAATTTTTTTGTCAGCGCCAGTTTTATCTGCTTCCTTTTTCTGAATGTCAGCGCTGACAGCAGCTAGTGTTCTTTTCAAGTCATTTAGGCGATCGCAACTTTCCTCTAACTCCTGCTTTTGCTCTACTAGCTTTTGCTTCTTGCTAGCCTCCGGTTTCCAGTCGATCGCAGAAAAATCATTGAATTCCAATAACTTTTCTAGCAGCTTCTTTTGATGGTCGCACTCTTCTTGTGCTGTTTCAATCTCCTTGATCGCTTTTTCTACTATATCAATCTCTGCTTTACGCTCATTCAGTTTAGCTTCACAATCCTTGATTTTCTCAGAATTGTCCCATCCCAAAATATATTGACTTTTGTCGTTGATTCGATGGCGATCGTCTTTTTCATGTCTATTCCCCTTTTTCATCAAACCATTTTTTGTAATAGCATAATTCTCCCGCTCGAACCTATCTAAATCTTCACAACAGATGCAGCTACCAAATTTGTTTAATAATTCATTACTCAGCCAAGGACTATATTCAGGAGCGGGTTTAATCTCTAATTTATAAAACAATGAATTCTGAGCTAAATTTCTAGTTTCCTGAGCTACATTTTTAGTGCAAACTTTCTCATAAACCACGCGGCCCCGCAGATTAGTTCGATCGACATATTGAGTGAATTTATGGTAATGCCTTTCAGTAACTAGAAGTCGCAGTCCCAAGTTGTGCAGCAGTTTTTCGATCGCCCCTTCCCACTCGCCTTCTCCATCCTTTACCTTCAGCAGTTCGCCGACAAAAGGAATTTCCGCCTCAGCAATTTCTAAAGCTTTTAGTATCTCTTTTCTGAGTTTGAAATTTATACCAGGAATCTGATTTCTCCGCTGCTTTAAAGATTGCAGTTCTTCGTTTAACTCAGTGTAAATTTTTTGAAGTTGCTGCCAACAATTTTTTTGCTCATCGCGTTGGTTTGTTAATTCTCCCAGTTGAATAACAACAAGTTCTTGATTTTCACTCCCTCGGATTGCAGAACTATTAAATGTGTTCTGGTCACTGTAAACTGGAAATCCTATACCTTCAGCAATTTTATTATATTTTTTGGCTGCTATTTTATAATTATAGATCCGTTCCTCTAAAGTCTTAATTGCCTGTTCTAAATCTTTTATTTGCCGTCCTTTATCGTCATTTTCAATGTCTAATTTTAAATTTAGCTCTTGCTGTCGCAAGCGTTTTAAAGCCCCATTTATTTCTACTAAATCCTGGTTTGCTTGAGTATGTTCCTGTTGTTTGTCTACAATTACTGTTTGCAACAAACCTATTTTACGCTGAGCAAAATAGGCAGGAACAACTCGTAATACTTCCTTCACTTGATCCAGATTCCGCTTGACATTTTCGTAGTTGTCAGAATCAGCAATTAGCGGTCTTAAAATCTCTATCTGTTTCTTTGCTTTCTGCATTGCTTCATGGGAACAAGTTAAATCTTCATAATATTTAGTTAGCTTTTGTATTTCCTCCTCAAGATTAATTTTGTCCAGCATATGACCGCGCACAAACTCATTTAATTCTCCAATTTCTTTGATGCTGACTGTCTGATTGAATAAATCGAAAGCTTTTTCAGATTCCACACCAAAGGTTTTGCGAAAGTGTTTGCTGTAGTCAACAAATGTGTCAAATATTTCTATCTTTGGTTGCAATAAAGAGGCTAATTGCTTTTTTAATTCTGGGAAGTTTTCAAAATTATTGAAGTGTTCGGCGATGCTGAGTTTACCAGCAGCAACCACAAACAACTTTTCAACTTTCTCTTTTACACACAAAACCTGAGCCAAGGTGACTTTCTGTTCGCATCCTTTGTTATAGAAATAAGCGAGTAAAACTGAATAATCATCTTTGGTACGCAGGTACTTCGGTTTAGATTTGTGGTCATCTTCACTTTTAATTGTGCTGTAAGCTCCGAGTACATAGGTCTTTTCATCTCGCTCTCGCTTTCGCTTTTCCGAACCTGAAGCCAAGTTATAATTCCGCTTTCTACTGGGCACCAGCAATGTCAGCAGTGCATCAACCAACGTCGATTTACCCGAACCATTAGCCCCCGTGAGCAAGGAAGTGTAACCGCATGGGGCGATCGTACCCTGACTAAAAGTTCCCCAGTTTAATACTTCAAGCCGATGCAAGCGGTATCCAGCTTTGGAATTGTCTGGTTCAAATTCAAGCATTAGATTTGCCATGTGCTTTTAACTCTTCTTTGATTTCCTTCAATTTGTCAGCGGGAATTTTAGCTTTGAGGATGCGGCGAACCTCATATTCGCCTTCTGTACCCTTTAACTCTTTTAAAAAGTGCAACTTGACGGCTCGATCGATCGTACTGTCAAATTTTTTCACAAGCTGTACGTCATTAGTTTGCTCTTGAAAAAACGGACGCATTAAATCGTGAATTTTATATTTAGACAGAATGCAGCGAGTGGAATTAGAGGTGCTGGCCTCAAATTCTAGCAATTCCTCGCGCAATAAAACACATAGTATCGTAACTTCCCAACTCAGGGCAACTCTCCTAACCAGCCTGGGAAGTGTTTTTGCTTGCTCGTCGTCATCCTCGCGATCGGGCTGCTGTAAATAAGCATACCCTTCTTTTTCATCTAAATAAACTGTCACGCCAATTTTCCCGAAGTATTCTTTGACGTTTCGTTCGTTGTTCAATAGCAGACCCCAATCACTGTCATCCTCATACAGAATACCTTGTAGTAATTTGATGATTGCTGGTGCGTAGGGTGCTATAAGGTCGTTTTCTATCATAAATTTGCTGTGCTTATCTTTTAAAAATAACTTGCGGCAGTGTCAGGTGCATGAGGTTTTCCTTATTGTAACTGGCGATGTCTATGCGATCGCTCGCGGAGTCATCGATCGCGTGTTTTCGATCGCCCGAAGCGATCGCCAAATAAGCAATAACTTCAGGTAAACCGTTTTCCACCGGATACCTCTCAATTATTTCAGCTAGCGTTACCTGATGTCATTACTCACAAGTTAAGCTAAAAGCACTATTGTCAATGAGTAATTTTACTCATCTTTTACCTGTTGACCCAATTAA